>JBCCDL010000279.1:0-7374 GCA_039030815.1 Cyanobacteria bacterium P01_A01_bin.83
CAAAACACCTCGTAAAAGAGGACAAATGGTTAACGACTTAATATACAACCAAGACTGGAAACCCAAACCCGCCAGAAGAGTGTACATACCGAAATCAAACGGTAAACAACGCCCCTTGGGAATACCAACAATCAGGGATAGATGTTTACAAGCGATTGTAAAAAACGCACTAGAACCTTGTTGGGAAGCCCAATTCGAGGGAATAAGCTATGGTTTCCGCCCTGGTAGAAGCACCCATGATGCGATAGAAAAAATATATAAAGCTGTCCGTCCAAATAATAAGAAA
Source organism: Cyanobacteria bacterium P01_A01_bin.83 (assembly GCA_039030815.1). Lineage (GTDB taxonomy): Bacteria > Cyanobacteriota > Cyanobacteriia > Cyanobacteriales > Xenococcaceae > Waterburya. The sequence continues at coordinate 287 of JBCCDL010000279.1, forward strand.
AAATGGGTAGTGGATGCCGATGTATCGGGTTGTTTTGATAATATTAACCACGAACATTTACTTTCTAACATCGGAAATTTCCCCGCTAGAAAGTTGATTAAAGAATGGTTGAAGGCTGGATATGTCGATAACAATACATTCCATGCACAAAAGTCAGGAACACCACAGGGCGGGATTCTTAGCCCACTTTTAGCCAATATTGCCTTACATGGCATGGAAGAAGCCCTCGGAGTTAAATACGATAGTCGAGGGGTAGCTAAAAGCAAAAGAATAATAGTCAGATACGCTGATGATTTTGTCGTTCTATGTGAGACAAAGGAAGATTCAGAAAAAGCAAAATGTGATATAGAAAAGTGGTTAATTCAGAGGGGATTAAACCTATCTCCAGAGAAAACCAAAATCCTACACATCACAAAGGGCTTCGATTTTCTTGGGTATAACATTAGACAGTACAAGGTCAACAACACCAAAACTGGCTACAAACTCTTGATTAAACCTACCAAGAAATTTCTACAAAAGACGCGGAATGATATTAGAGAAATATTTCTCAATCATCACGGGAAAAGGGTAGAAGACTTAATAGGAAAAATTAACCCAGTAATACGCGGAAAAGCCAATTATCTAAGAAATGTGGTGTCATCAAAAGCATTCCAAGATTTAGATAATTATCTATTTAAAAGACAGGCAAGATACGCAAATCGAACACATCCCAATAAAAACAAAAAGTGGAAGAAAGATAAATACTGGGGGAAATTAAACCTCCGAAGAAATGACAATTGGGTATTCGGAGATAAACAATCAGGAAGTTATATGCTGAAATTTAGCTGGACTAAGATTGAAAGACATACTCTTGTAAAGCAAAGGTCTTCACCTGATGACCCATCTCTAACAGAGTACTGGGAAAAACGATACAAGAAAAGTCAGAAATCCGAAGCAGCTAAATGGAACGCAAAACAAGAACAAGTGGCATACAAACAAGGGTATAATTGCCCCGTCTGCAAACAGTCACTGTTTAACGATGAGGAACTGCATCTACACCACATCATACCTCGGTCTGAGGGTGGTAAAGATATACTTAACAACCTAGTCTGGGTACACTTGTTCTGTCATCATAAGGTACATCATCAGAAGACAAAGTGATATTGCTTGAGCCGAGTGCTTTGAAAGTTGCACGCTCGGTTCTGAGGGGGGAAGGGAGTAGTAATACTCCTGCCCTACCCGACATAACAGTTCAATCAAATAAAGTATCTAATAATTCAATTTCCTTAATCCGTAAGTTAGACACACTAGGCATCGATTCAAAAACTGGCGGTAACTGAAAAGGATCGCCACAGAACAAGACCTTAATATTTCTGTCTTGAACAGCTTCAATAATATCTTGTAGTGTTTTCTTATCTATCATCGAATACTCATCAATGATTACCAAGTCATATTGACATATTGCTCTCTCGCCAAAACCTGCCCTCAAATAGTCATTGCCAGTGTGAATATTGATGTCGAGATAAAGACCCAGTATGCTTGCTAAGGTATAAAACGCAAAATATTGGCTAGCATCAGTTTCTAAAGCGTTATTTGCCATCAAACGAATGTTCTTTAAAGCTTTGTTAGTCGGGGAGGCAACAGCTACCTTGAGATTAGAATGCTCGTTTTTTAGGTACAGTAACACCTGTGATAATAAGGTTGATTTTCCCGTACCAGCAGCACCAGAAAATCTTAAGTACTGGGATTGGTTTGAAATAATGAAATCTTGAATGGCTTTAAAAGCTGTTTTTTGCTGTGAGGTCAGCTTAATACTGTGTTTGGTCTTGGTCATTTGTAATGCTCTTTAATTGATGTAGCGGTTGAGATAGAGCTATTACTGTTGAGATATCTGTTACTGGCTTGATTACTTAATTAGGTACTTTAATAATGCAATTACCTGTTAGACAAGATTTTTTAACAGGTGTTCGATAGTCGGGACAGTCCAACCATTGCCAATGCCGAAAGATCTCGGACCATCTGCCATACCTGGCACTCTGGTATAGTTATCGGGCAATCCCTGCAATCTTTCTTTCTCTAAAACTGTTAAAGTACGAAAGCGATCGCCAATTTTAAAAATAGTACTATTGCCTGTAGTCATAGTCGGGCATTTGCCATGAGTGCTATAGACTTGTTTACTATTTTTGGCGTTGCTGAATTAGGGGAGGAATCGATAAGGAATAGGCACATCCTTGAATTTCAAGTAATGAATAAGCAATCGAATTGAATGTTTTAACATGTTCTCAGATTTTGAATAGCAGAGAGTTTTGCGATGTAAGCGAGCAAGGTAATGTCTCAGACGAGTATTCTCTCCTTCAACACGAGTCATGTACGTTTTACAAACAATTTGATCTCCGTCAGGAATAAAGCCTGGATAAACTTTCCAGCCATCCGTTACATAAAAGTAGCATTGCCACTTTTTAACAATTTCCCACAGTGGCTCAAATGTTTTTGAACTGCGATCGCCTAAAACCCATCCTAAAATGCATGGTTTGAAATGATCTACTGCTGTCGCACGAGCTTTCGCTCGAAGACGCGACTAGCGTCGCTTGCGGCGGTCGCCGCTGCGCCATATTTTGTTTTTTTACTCCCAACAAAAGTCTCAAGCTCGTCTAGCTCACCTACCTCTGGATTAACTTCTCGATCGTAAGCATTTGGGAGCAATTCACCAACTTGTTTAACCCAATTGATGATAGTTGTATGGTGAACTCCTGTGACTCTTTCTATGCCTCGCAATCCCATGCCATTTAGATACATTTTGAGACATGTTTTTCTCACCTCATTGCTATAACCACGGTAATTTTTTGGATTTTCGACAAATTGACGACCGCAATCTACACAAACGTGATTTTGTTTTCCTCTTCTCATACCATTTTTTCGGACGTGTTCGGACTTGCACTCAGGACATTTCACTTGCTTTTATTTCTCTCGATCGCAATATCTTAATTCTGCACTTCCTCCCTCAATTCAGCAACGCCATAAAATCTTTAATAAATCACACTTAACAGCTATATTTTTATAGCTTGAAGATGAAGTTTTGGTAAATCATGTTGTATTAAAGATGTTAGAAGGGTAATAAGGGATGAATCTACTCGATTGGCTTTTTATAGCCACCTTGTTAAGTAAGAAAGTTTTAGTTTTTATCTTCAGATATTAGTACCCCAAAAAATCCGAGATGTCATATTATTAGCGTGCATCAAAACAGCTTATTAAGCATTAACAACAAAATAAAATAGTAATAGATACTCAAATAACTATTATTATTGATGGCTCAGAAAAAAGATTTAATTAGCAAGAGAATAGGGTTACTAACAGTCGTCAAGGAATTAGAAACTAAAATTCACTCTAATGGCAAGAAGAATTATCAGTATGAATGTTTATGTGACTGCGGAAATGTTGTAAAGAGAAATTATCAGAGTTTAAACAGAAAAAATGTCAACCAATCTAACTGTGGTTGCCAGAATGGTCAACATAAAGGGAATAGAAAACACGGTCTTAATGCTACTCCTACCTACAACTCTTGGAAAGCAATGATAGCTCGCTGTTTTGACAAGAACAATATTCACTACAGCAACTATGGTGGAAGAGGAATAACGATAGAAGATGACCGTTGGTTGGATTTTGAAACCTTTTATGAGGATATGGGAGAAAGACCAAGAGGTAAATCTATCGATCGCATTGACAATGAACGAGGCTATTGCAAGGAAAACTGTCGATGGGCGACTAACTACGAACAGAGTATCAATAAACGAAAAGACTCTAGGTACAAATTGACCGAAGCAGACGTTTACACAATCAGGTGGAAATATGAATGTAATCAAGAAACTATCTCAGGTATAGCCCGCGAGTTTGGAGTCACCAGAAGTACTATACGAGATGTTATCAACAGAAAGACTTATAAATATTTGACCTATAATCCAGAGTGTAAAAGGATGTCGGGCACTTTGGCAAATTACAACGGCATATTTTATCAAATGCTTACCAACGGCTCAGCCGAATTAGTCTCAAGGATATTTACACTACAAGCATAGTTCGGTTGTCCGTATAAATTTACCGTGGACGGTTAGAAATACCTAAGTAATACTGTATGAGTACGCAGATAGAGTTCAAATCTATTGAAGGTACACCAAAACATTTAAGTAAAAATAACTAAGGTACTCTAACTATGACAACAAATCTAAATGGTTTACTTTACACTAAACTAGCATTAGTCATGCCACAAAAAGCTTGGATTCTATTTTTACATGGTGAAGAAAATTATGAAACAATGAAAGCTGATGCTAATGCGGGTTCGGTAGAAGTTAATAAAAGAGTATTAAATCGCCTAGACATAACCCTTGCATAATAAGTGATTGCGGTGCCAACTATAGTATTACTCTAAATCTCTCGCTGTAAGCTCTATCTCATCAAACCAGAGTTTAACGCGATAATTACTACCCTCTCTTTCTATAATTTGTGTATCAACTTTTTGCCAATAATAGGCGCATATGTTGTTCTATTGACGATTGTGATTAGTAACACGAGTTAACTATGACTATAGAGCTAACGAAAGTATGTCGTAGTCAACAAAATTTATTTTTGACCATTATGGTTCACATTATTAGAAACCAAGATATCAGTAAGCTCTTTCTGTAGTCTTGATTCGTTCATAACACTCCTATTGTTATGTTTTCTTTTAACAACAGGAGTTTTTTTGTTTAGAACTCAGGTATCTCGAACTCTAATTTAGCTGCCAGGTAGTATTTGACAATAGTTTCTGTTGAATTACTACTAATTCGAGCTATGGTCGCAATATCCATTCCATCTCTAACGCATCGAGTAATAAAACTATGGCGGAGAGAATAACAGCGTAGGTGTTTATCTAGCTTGCCATCATCGATTAGACCTGTTGTTATAGTATTCCAATAGCGACGACCAAAAGTTTTCTGATTTACATAACCTCCCGTTACTGAAGGAAATATGAGGTCATTTTTATTAGGTATGATGTCCATTGAGCCTAACAACATTTCCAACTGCGAGTTGACGGGAAACAGACGTATTTCGTAGGTTTTGGTATGGGGCAATAATATTCCGTTACTATATGCCTTGTTAAATTTAATATAGAGCCTATCCTTCTTTCTCTTAATATCATTCCAGGTCAAAGCGTGGCATTCAGAAGGTCTACAGCCTACTAGTGAGAGAAAATCAATCATCGGGGCGTAAAAGCTATGAGAATAAATACTACTCTTCTTGACATATTCATCACTATAAAAAGCAGCAACTATTGCCTTGACTTCTTCTGGTTCGTAAGCCTCAATCTGCTTTTTGGGTTTTTTCTGAAGAGGAACATCTTTGTATAGATTGTGTTCAATTTTTCGGGTCTTCACTGCCAGATTTACAGACGGGTTTAGACAATTAGAGAATATTGGTGTTATTGAACCAGGGCTGTAGCGAGTGAGTAAATGAGCAATATATTCACTTGCCTTGTTGAGTTCGAGCAAATTTTTGGGAGTCTCACCTAAACAATGCTTTTCGTAGGTTCTCCAGTGTTTTTTAATAGTTGTAGCTGCAACACGGTCTTTACTGATGTCTCGATAGACTTCCCAGATATCCAACAGATTCGGTTGTTTGTCTACTACTTCAAGTGTCTGTGCTTTCTTTGGTTTGTATCTAGCCAATGTCGGATCGTAATCTCCGATGCTGATGTCGCGATCGATGATGTGCGCGGTTTTTACAGCCTCGCGCCAATTTTTTTCGTTGATGATACCTACGTAGAAAGCATTACGTTTCCCTTTGGGATAGGTATACCTAATTCTAATGACCTTATTGTTGATAAGTAGCTCCACCTAATTAAACATCAAACGTTCAACAGCATGATTTCCCAGTTGACCTCGATTTTCAATGCCCTTAATAATTGCTGTTGCTAAATCGTATTCATCATCAAAGACACAACCACCCAATTCTTGACGCTTGAGAGCGCGGTTTGAAAAACCGCCAGTCGTCGAAGACGACGACATGAGCCGATAGGCTCTGCACCATTGCTCTTCAATACGATTCATTTGAGGTGAGTAAGGAAGAAGAAAAAAGACGCTTAATCCTTGCTTTGACCAAATTGGATGCTGCTTTTTAGCTAATTGCGAACGATGAATTGAAGCATTATCATGAACTACTATTGTGGGCTTTCCTGTCTCAAATAATCTCTTCATGGCTCGTTCAGCTTGCCAATTCATAAAACGAAGATAGCTTTTTGTTTTATAAGTTCCAATTTTCAAAGCATATTCTAATCTTGTTTCCTCTTCCCAAACGCCCATAATATTTACTCTTCTTCCTTTTCTGGTGTTTTGAGCAATTGATTTTTGTTGACCAATTTGACCATAACGCAGGCTGCGACCGCAGCCAAGTCGCGTCTAGCGACGCTTGAAAGCTCTGCTTTCTGCGCAAAGAGGACTTTCAGGACAGCATCCTGATTCATCTAAATATAGCAGGGTGATTAAACCCTCTTTTGCCCATAATTTAAGGGTTTGTAAATCACTTTTTTTCGCCGCTTTAAATTCTGGATTACCGCTCGCTGGAGGTTTTCTTCTCAGTCTTTTCCAACACCACTTTTTTTTTGAGTATGCGACGAATTTGTTCTGCCCCCAAAAATACCTGCCTTTCTTTAGCTAATCTTTGACTTAATTGGCGAGAGCTAATGCTACGAGGTTCTTTTAACCATTTTTCTACAACTATCCAATCTTCTGTTGTCCAGGTTGTTTTTTTTCCTCTACCTCTAGCTTCCCACAATCCCACTAATCCTGATTTATTCCAGCGATGAATCGTTTGTCTGACAGTTGATTCTGCCCATTTTAAATATTTAGCGATTTGCGAAGCATAGCCGAAGGCATCGCTGTAACTTTCCATCCTTGGGCATTAAGACGAAGTACTGTTGCTCTTTGTTTTGTTCGTTTTGGCACTACGTCTGCCACTTCTAGCTCTTGTAATGTTTTATCTTCTTCTGTAGTTAAAGTTATTTTTAATGCTGCTGGCATTTTTAAATTATCAAACTGGATTTCCCTTGGTTTATTTTACGTTTAATTAGGTGGAGCTACTTA
>JBCCDL010000280.1:0-7347 GCA_039030815.1 Cyanobacteria bacterium P01_A01_bin.83
CGGACTTACGAGGAGCTAATTTAAGAGGAACTAATTTGCAAAACGCCGATCTACGAGGTGCGGACTTAACAGGTGTTGATTTACGAAAAACGAAGCTAAAAGGAGCCAATTTGAAAGGAGCTTATTTAGACGAGTTAGCGCTAGAAACAGCAGAAGTTAGTCGCTTTTTTGTAATGTATTGATTTTGCATTGATTGGGTAGCAATTAAATATTAATAGTTATTCTAAATCATGTTTTTTTTGTATTTTAAAAGGCGAAAATATTGTTAATTATGCTCATTTTTAGAGTTGGACTTTAAAAATGGGCTTTTTATATTTAAGCATTTAACATACCACAGATATATATTCTGAATCTGCAATAAGAAAATGAATTTAGTGAGTAATTAAAAATAATAAGGCAATAAGAACTTAAATTAGTTTAAAATATTAATTTTTATAACAGCTATCTATAAAATAGAATTTTTTTGTCAGCTTGGCTTATCAATATGAAAACAATTACTCTTTATCGACCAGTTGGAGCAAAAGAGCTAGAACTTATTAAATCAATGGACTATAAAAAGTTTCCTCCCAGACTACCAGAACAACATAATCTTTATTCTGTATTAAATAAAGATTATGTAATGGAAATTGCTAAAGAATGGAATATTAAAGCAAGTGCTTTTTGTTGTGTAACTAAGTTTGCAATAAAAAGCGATTATATAGCAAAATATGAAATTCAAACGGTAGGTAGTTTAATTAGCCAGGAATACTGGATACCAGCCAAAGAATTAGAAGAGTTTAATCAAAATATTGTTGCTCCCATTGAGGTGATTGCAGAATTTCATTCTAATATCTAAGCCATTGATTGAAAATATGAACGCCATCTTAAACATTAACCAAATGACAAAAATAGGTTAAAACTACAATTACCATAGTTATGGTTGCCCTGGGTGTACTCTTTTCAAGTAATCAATAGGGTAATACAAAACAAAATTTTCCATCAGCATCTTGCTCCGACCTACTTTGAATTATTAGCATTAATTAAAATGATGTCTTTTTAGGTAATATCAAATCACTATGGAAATTTTAATTGTTGAGGATGAGCAAGAAATAGCTCAAATTATCAAGGAATGTCTGGAGGCAGAAGGATTTGTCTGTCGCGTCTGTCATGATGGTCATTCCGCTTTGCGTTTATATCGTGAACATCAACCAGACTTAGTTATTCTCGACTTAAGATTGCCAGGAATGGACGGTTTGGAAGTATGTACTCAAATTCGACAATACGGCAGTGGCAAGAGTTCGCCCGCTGATAATACTGCCGCGCCTCCCCAAACAGCAGCTAACGATCCTTATATCTTGATGTTGACTTCTAGAGGAGAAGAAATCGATCGCATTATTGGTTTATCTACAGGGGCAGATGATTACTACATCAAACCCTTTAGCCCTAGAGAATTAGTAGCCAGAGTGCGGGCTTTGTTACGTCGCCGCCTACGGGAAGGTGGAGATCGCTCTCAATTAATTCGCAGCAAGTCGTTTACAATCAATTTGGAACAACACTATATAAGTCGCCATGTCGAGCCAGAGTCAGCCCAACAGTTAGATTTATCTTCTTCTGAATTTAAATTGATGACTTTATTTGTTAAGCATCCAGGTAGAGTATGGGAAAGAGGTCAGCTAATCGAAAAGCTGTGGGGAGATGATTTTTTTGGGGAAGAACGAGTAATAGATACGCACATAGCGAGATTGCGTAAAAAAGTTGAGCTGGCTGGGGGTAAACCAAAGTTTATTCAAACCGTTATGGGAGTGGGTTATAAGTTTGAAGATTTATAATCTTTAACCTATAACGGATTATTGGTTATGAAAACACAATACTGAATTATATTGTTAATCAAATCGAATTTGGTCGACAAAAATAGATTCCAATCCTTACTAGATGAAGTAATAGAGATTGGCAAGATCTTACACTGCATCGGTTAAAACTTTAAAAAACTTGTTATAGGTTATGGATTAACTAGTTATAGTTTAATGAATCAGCTAAATTTACAAATCCGACTGTTTCTATCCCATATTCTGGTGACAATTGTCGGCGTTACCGCATCTTCTGTAGTGGGTAATTTTTTTTCCCCCCGATTTTTTCAATTTCATGTTCGGGCGCTAGAGGGAAGAGGTTTAAATATACGTACTGCCCACTCTCAATTGTTAGAGGTGTTTGAAACAGCGTGGGCGCGGGGTAATTTTTGGTCGTTTTTAATCGGCACCCTCGCAGCCGCAATCCTGAGTTATTGGCTGGCTAAAAGAATTGTTCAACCCCTAAATCAGATGGAAACTATTGTTGAGCAATTTGCCAACGGTCAACTAGATGAGAGAATGCCAAATTTAGAGATTCCTGAGTTGGATCGTCTGGCAATGGGGTTTAATCGAATGGCAAGTAGTTTAGAAGAGGTGGAAGAAAGAAGACGAGAAATTATTGATGATCTGACCCATGAACTGAGAACTCCCTTAACCATTATTCGCGGGCGACTAGAAGAAATAGCCGATGGCATTATTGTTGCCAATGCTCAAATCTATTCTCGCTTGATTCGCGAAACCAAGCGTTTGCAGCGTTTGCTCAATGATCTTCAGGAACTATCCCAAGCCGAAGCAGGTAATTTAACTTTAAAACTTCAGCCTGTTAATTTGCGTCAAATCCTCGAACCATTAACCGAAAGATTTAGCGAACAATTACTAGGTAGCGATCGCAGTTTAAGTTTAAACTGTCCCAATAATTTACCCTACGTGATGGCAGATAGCGATCGCCTAGAACAAATTTTAGTCAATCTACTCAGTAACGCTATCCGACATACCCCCAAAGGTTCAATTATCCTCAAAGCCTGGGCTGATGTGGATCGCGTCTGGATATCTGTTGATGATACGGGTTCAGGCATTGCCGAGTCTGAATTACCCTACGTGTTTAGACGTTTCTGGCGATCGCAACAGTCTCGCGATCGCACCTATGGCGGGACGGGCATTGGTTTAGCTATCTGCAAACGCCTGGTGGAACTACATCAGGGTGAAATATCTGTTACTAGTCAGTTAGGAGTAGGAAGCACCTTCCAGTTTTTTTTGCCCATAGGAAACTTAAAAAAACTAGACTCTTAAATTAGTCAGTATTTAGGAACATATTTGAATATAAACCGCATCTAATTTGAAACCAGGAGTTTTAAAGTTAACTGCTCGTAAGTAGCAAGTAGCAAGTAGCAAGTAGCAAGTAGCAAGTAGCAAGTTCAAAAAGTGTCAAACACCTTAATGCATAATGCTATACATGCGGCGATGCTGGCGGTCATTGTTGATTGTCCATTGTCCATTGTCCATTGTCCATTGTTCTTAGATCTCGCAACAATCATACGCTATTATGTAAACAGTAATAATACGTAAAAATAAAAATAAGTAATATTGGATATAATTAATTATGACTAAGCTTATATTAAGCAGCTTATTAATATTATTTAGTTCAATCAGCTATAATACTGCATCCAAAGCAGAAGGGATGAATAAACCTGTAACTCAAACTCCTACTGAAAAAGCGCAGCAAGAAGTTGAGCAGAAAGATAGCAAAAGTCCAAAAACTAAGCCTTTCAATTTGTTTTCCTCTGCTTATCAAGGAAAATATGAAGATCGAGGAGTTCCTGCATTTGGTGAATTATATTTTGCCTACACAACTGAAAAAATTACTGCCAAGAAGTTAGTAATGGTAGCAATTGAAAATGGCGATTTAGCATCTGAAATAATAGAAGATGAAGGATATATTAGCGCTGTTGATCTTTATCTTCAAGGACTGAAAGATAACTAAGAATCATATAGATAGAGATATTTGACAAAAGGCGATCGCTTCTTGATGCAGTCGCTGCACGAGCAAAGCTCGAAGTCGCGACATGCGGCAAACTCTCGCCTTTGTAGCGACGCTTGGAAGCTTCGCTTCCTGCGGGGAAACCCCCAACAAAGGGCTTGCCCGCATGTGCGCGCTGCATCGCTTTTTACCAGAGCGATCGCTTTTTGATTGCTTAACTTATTGCAATGTTTGGCTACCACCTTACATCCTGGATATGGAAAAATAAACTATTAGGTTACACTACCTATTGCCGTTGCCAAATCAGCTAGCAAAAGTTAGTCCAGCCAAACCATTGAACAACATTTGATATTTTTTACCAAACTCAGAATTGACCATGACGACCTACTATTACGTTGCTGCTAGCCAAAAGTTTTTATTAGAAGAAGAACCTTTTGAAGAGGTAATAGAGGAAAGAATTCGTAACTACCGAGAAAGAGGAAAAGAAATTGATTTCTGGTTTATTAAACAGCCTGCTTTTCTAGATGCTCCCGAATTAGCCACCGATAAAGCAAAAATTCCCCAGCCAGCAGCAGCAATTGTGACCACTAGCAAGCAATTTGCTACCTGGCTCAAGTTAAGATTAGAATACGTCTCTACAGGAGAATTTGAGGCACCTTCTGAAAGCATTCCTGACCCCTTGGCGTCTTTGTCAATGGCTTAAAATACTATATTTTAGATTTAGGTTCAGATACTTGGGTTGGGAATCTAGCTTAGTACTTAGCAATAATAATTTCTAGCATCTATTTTTTTGTACCTAATAAAGCCAGATTAATTGCCTCAATTTTACAATTTTAATCACAACAATCTGTCACACACCCACACCCTAAAGGAATATGGGCTTGACCAAGACCGAAAGCCAATCGGTTGAGGCAATTAAAACAGTGTCTAGAGTAGAGTTTAATCTCAAACTGAACTAACTGGAGCGAAAGCTTGGCAGCTTTCTAGTCTGGGGAAGCCAGACATGGGGCTAACGCCCCGCGCAGTCCAAAACACAATACAGATGCCTACCTAGTCCGTATTCCCTGTGTTAGTCAGTCTCGAAGGTAAGTAAATATTTAGCCCTTATCGGCACAAAACAAATGCAAAAATTAGTACCGCGTGACGTGAATGCGTCACCAGTCGCCTGGGGACGACGATCTAGGCGCGTGCCTTGCGTAGATTCAAATCAAATACCGTTGATGCCTACGACTCCTAAAAGAGCAGCAAAATGGATAAAATCTGGTAAGGCTACTCCATTCTGGAAAAAAGGAATTTTCTGCGTTCGATTAAATGTAGAACCAAGTGCTAGGAATTATCAAGACGTTGCTTGTGGTATCGATCCAGGCAGCAAAATGGAAGGGTATACAGTAGCCAGTGCTACTCATCAATATCTTAATATTCAAGCTAAAACTGTTGATTGGGTAAAAAAGCACATTAAGACTAGGAGAGAAATGCGTCGTTCTAGACGCTATCGTAAAACTCCGTGTCGTCAGCCAAGATGGAATAGATTAGCTAACAAGATTAAATTAGCTCCTAGTACTAAAGCTAGATGGCAATGGAAGCTAAGAATAGCCAAGTGGTTAAGTAAAATCTACCCAATTACAGTTTTGGTTGTTGAAGACATTAAGGCTACTTCTTGGGGTGGTAAATGGGGTCAAGCATTTTCACCTCTCCAAGTAGGGAAAGACTGGTTTTATTCTCAATTACAAAAGATAGCTCCTGTAGAACTATTACAGGGTCACGAGACAGCACAATTGAGAAATCAATTGGGACTAAAGAAATCTAAAAACAAGATGGCAGAGGTATTTTCTGCTCATTGTGTAGATAGCTTTACCCTCGCCTATTCTACTGTAGGAGGAGAAACAAAACCGAGTAACCAAGACTTATTGGTAGTTACTCCTTTGCGCTTTCACCGTCGCCAGTTGCATCGACTAGAACACGCGCCAGGACATATTCGATCTCGTTACGGAGGTACGATCTCGGCTGGATTTAAGCGTGGTTCTATTGTTCATCACCCTAAGTGGGGATTAACTTACGTGGGTGGCGAAATGGTTAAACCGACAAAAAAAGAACCTAACAGAAAAGTTGTTAGCCTTCATTCAATTGAAACTGGAAAGCGATTAACTCAATCTGTTAAACCACAAGATATTCAATTTTTAACTTACAACACATGGAGAACGAGATATCTTACTGCGTAGGGAGTAGATTGCAAAACAAACAAAGGCGATTCGGTTCAACCTATGTCGGCATCGAGCCATTTTGTTTTGTGTCCTTTTCCTCCCTACCTTAAAAGGTAAGGGTATCTCAGGACTTATTATGAAAATTGCAGTTACAGGAGCAACAGGACTAGTTGGGAGTCGTTTGGTTGCGGTGCTAAACCAGAAAGGACATCAAATATTGGTTTTGACTCGTAATTCAACCAAAGCACAAAAAGTCTTTCCTGCATCGGTCTATTCCAACCTCGAAATAGTCCAGTACTCTCCTCTGGAATCGGGCAATTGGCAACAAAGTATATCTGGTTGTGATGCGGTGGTTAATTTGGCAGGAGAACCCATCGCTGAACGTTGGAGTCCGCAACAAAAGGAAGCCATCATGCAAAGTCGTCAGCTTGGCACTCGAAAACTGGTGGAAGCGATCGCTATGGCAGAATCAAAACCCCAAGTCTTAGTGAGTGGTTCGGCAATTGGCTACTATGGCACTAGCGAAACTGCTACTTTTGATGAGACTAGTAATTCGGGAAATGATTTTCTAGCTCAAGTTTGTCAAAATTGGGAAGCAGAGGCGCAAAAGGTCACTGAATTGGGAGTCCGTTTAGTTATTCTGCGGGTTGGGATTGTGCTGGCTAATGGCGGTGCTTTGGGTAAAATGATTGGTCCTTTTAAAATGTTTGCTGGAGGTCCAATTGGCAGTGGCAGACAGTGGTTCTCTTGGATTCACCGCAATGATTTAGTTAGTTTGATCGTTGAGGCAATAGAACAGCCTAGTATGTCTGGGGCTTATAATGCTACTGCACCCAATCCAGTACGTATGGGTAACCTATGTCAGGTTTTGGGAGAGGTATTGAATCGTCCTTCCTGGCTACCTGTTCCCGATTTTGTCTTGGAATTATTGCTCGGAGATGGTGCGATCGTCGTCTTAGAGGGACAACAGGTACTACCGAAGAAAACTGAGTCTTCAGGATTTAGTTTTCAATATCCCCAGCTAAAGCCAGCCTTACAAGAAATAGTTAAGTGAATATCCCACGCTATAAAATCCTGCTTTGAGGGTAGCTTTTGGCATAGAGAGAAATTCACGAAGTCGTGATGTGTTGACTGTTGACTGTTAACTGTTAACTGTTAACTGTTGACTGTTGACTGACGCTATCTCCATATACGGCAATTAAGATTTAAGTCTTCGACAATCCCAATCATTAACTGTAGATCGAGAAAATACTCTTTGAGGGGAGTAAATGACATCATGCTGCTAAATAGTTTGGGTTCAAAAAGATTGTGGCGATAGGGAATGGCAATGTAAACAAAGCCA
>JBCCDL010000281.1:0-7329 GCA_039030815.1 Cyanobacteria bacterium P01_A01_bin.83
AATCGAGCAACTGTGCTATCTAACCTGGGAAATCAAAGACAAAGTAAGGCTGATCTGGAAAAAGCTCAGGCAATATTTTTAGATAAGGGAGACCAGGCAAATTATCAACGGACTAAAAAACATTTAATGCAGCAACAGCCACAGTGGATAGAACGCAGTATTTGATAATTACGATTGATTAGTTGGGCAAAATTTTGTTGAGAAGACTAAGATCTATATCAAGTAGCTAATTTTGCCTTTGATCAATTGGCTACTATTTTAACTGTAAGATTGCCCTCATGAATTTATCAAAAAAAGCTTTAATTGGTCTTAATGCTGATCGCTTTCGTCATCCCCTCGATTTACAGGCGACTAATACCCTCAAGCAATTGCCAGGTTTAGATATTGCCATTCGCAGCGTTCTGGGTTCGGTAGCCGAACAATTTTTCTACCTTAATAATATTGCCTCTAGCGTCTTAGTTAGTGAACGACAGCTACCTCATTTGCATAAACTGTTAATTGAAGCCTGTGAAATTCTCGATCTAGAACCACCGCAACTGTATGTGCAGCAGAACCCGACTCCAAATGCTTATACCTTCGCCATCAGAGGCAAACAGCCGTTTGTCATGCTGCATACATCTCTAATTGAAATGCTAACCCCTGAAGAAATCCAGGCGGTAATCGCCCATGAGTTGGGTCATCTCAAGTGCGAACATGGAGTTTATTTGACCATGGCTAATATTTTAGTCTTAGCCACCAATTTGTTGCCCACCTGGGGTGCTATTTTAGCCCAATCATTACAAGATCAAATGCTGCAATGGGTTCGCTGTGCTGAATTTAGCTGCGATCGCGCTGCACTCTTAGCAATTCAAGATCCCAAAGTAGTGATGTCAGTCTTGATGAAGCTAGCAGGAGGTTCGCCAACTCTTGCGCCTCAGTTAAACCTAGATGCCTTTATCGCCCAAGCTAAAGCCTATGACTCTATTGGTACTGATGCGATGGGAGAAATGTTACAAACGGCACAAACTGCTCAGTTAACTCATCCTGTTCCTGTAATTCGCGCCAGAGAAATAGACCGCTGGGCAAGTTCTGCTGAATACCAAAAGATTTTAGATAAGGGTCAGTTGGGTACAGAGAAAAAACTAGGCTGGAGTAACTGGTAGCTCAGAGTGATTAGTACGAACTAGTTGCTTAATTGTTATGCATCCATCAGGATTATTATTAATGATTGTAATTTAATTGAAAGCACAATGCCTAAAGCAATTTGGAATGGTCAAATAATCGCCGAAAGCGATCGCACTGAAGTAGTTGAAGGAAATCAATACTTTCCTCCAGATTCAGTAAATCAAGAGTTTTTGCAAGCTAGTACTACTCATACTCATTGTCCGTGGAAGGGTCAAGCTAGCTATTATACAATTGTCGTTGATGGCAAATCAAACCCCGATGCGGCATGGTACTATCCTGAAACCAAAGAACGAGCTAACAATATCAAGGGCTATGTTGCCTTCTGGAAAGGTGTCAAAGTGGAATCGTAAATTACGATAGATTAGCAATCTATAATTACTATCACATCTTTTGTCAGGGTTAAAGCGATCAGCTTCGAGTAAAGTGCGCGGAGCGCAATCGCATCGCCATAGCTGTAGGAATTTAATCAAAGCTGATACGCCCACAAACCTTAGGCTTGTGAGCGTATCATTTATAGATATTTATTAAAATATATTTAAGGTCTTTATATTTGCTGACCTCAATTTAACCTTACATATATAATCTCAGCTCTTGCTCCCAAGCCTTTATTTCATAATATTTTCTTTATATTTACATAACTCAAGAATTATTGCGTTTTGTTACAAGTGACTATTTCGCGGTTAAAGAGACTCCAAGCAGTTGCGATAGCCAGATCTCAAAGTCGCGAATCGGATGTGAGCGCACTGCAATCAAAGGGTCGACCATTGGCTCTACCAAGATGGTGAACATTCCTGCACGATTTCCAGCTAGAACATCTGTAAATAAGCGATCGCCTACCATTGCTATCTGTTTTGGAGATAAGTTCATTGCTGCTGTCGCTTGCTTTAATTTGCGGCGGGAAGGTTTTTGGGCAGCAGAAATAAAGGGTAAGTCAATAGACTCGGCAATACTACCAATGCGAGAGTAACTAATATTATTGCTGACAAGCCAAATTGGCATATTTGCTTTGAGCTCTCGAATCCACTGTTGTAGTTCCTCGGAAGTTTGTTTTTGCCGAAAAGGGACTAAGGTTTCATCTACATCCAAAATTAAGCCTTCAATCTTGTGTTCTTTCAATACTTGGGTAGTTAAGTCAAACACAGTACCACCCAGAACTAAATTTGGCTGTAGTAGGCTGATCATAGACATGATATAAAAAAGATAGGATAACAAATTATCGTTCAAGGTAGATTGCCCGTTCACTGTTAAGCAGGAGTTACGCTGCATCTTTAACCATAAAGCACTGGTACCTGAGAAAATAGCACAAGTATTGCTAAATATAACTACTCAATCAGTTAAGTTCTGTGTACTAAGAACAGTAAATCCTAAAGAAAAGATATATTGTTAAAATTAGTAAAGAAACAGAAAATTAAAATAAGTTATTAAGAATTATGGGTCGTATTGGAGTTTTGCTACTCAACTTAGGCGGACCCGATCGAATCGAAGATGTCCGTCCCTTTTTGTATAATCTATTTTCCGATCCTGAGATTATTCGTTTGCCGATTAAGGCATTACAAAAACCCTTGGCTTGGTTGATTTCGACTTTGAGAGCAAAAACATCCCAGTCGAACTATCTAGAGATTGGCGGAGGTTCTCCCCTGCGAGAGATAACTGAAGCACAAGCAAAGGCTCTCGAAGATAAGCTTGCTGAGCTAGGTCAAGATGCCAAAATTTACGTTGGAATGCGTTATTGGCACCCCTTTACCGAAGAAGCGATCGCTAAAATCAAAAAGGACGGGGTTGAAGAGGTAGTAGTATTGCCGCTTTATCCTCAGTTTTCTATCAGTACCAGTGGTTCCAGCTTTCGGGTATTAGAAGAGATGTGGAAGGGTGATCCTATCCTCAAGGATATAGAATACACTTTAGTATCTTCTTGGTATGACAACCCAGGTTATCTGCAATCTATGGCAGACTTGATTGGTCAAGAACTGGATAAGTTTCCTGAACCTGATAAAGCTCACGTGTTTTTTAGCGCTCATGGTGTTCCCGTTAGCTACGTAGAAGAAGCAGGAGATCCTTACCAAAAGCAGATTGAAGAATGTACTCGTCTAATCATGCAAACTTTGGGGCGTGACAACGAATATACCTTGGCATACCAGAGCAAAGTTGGACCAGTAGAGTGGCTTCAACCCTACACTGATAAAGCGCTAGAAGAGTTAGGAGCTAAAGGAATCAAAGACTTAGCAGTAGTTCCCATTAGCTTTGTTTCTGAACATATTGAAACTTTACAGGAAATTGACATCGAATACCGTGAAGTAGCCCAAGAAGCTGGAATAGAAAATTTTCATCGTGTCCCAGCGCTGAATGTCTATCCTGGTTTTATCGATTCCCTAGCCAAGATCGTAGTAGATTCTTTAGATGCTGATCCTTGTTCTTTTGCCGATGTAACTCATCCCAAAAAGAATATGAAAATGTATCCCCAAGAAAAATGGCAATGGGGTTTAACCACTGCGGCAGAAGTATGGAATGGTCGTTTAGCTATGTTGGGTTTTATTGGATTACTAGTAGAGTTACTTAGTGGTAGTGGTCCACTACACATGGTAGGTATTCTTTAAAAGTTTTGCCAATTGGTAACATTGAATCCTGTGTTTATACTTTTATAGATTATGTCAAGACAAAGGACTGGGATTCAATATAGTTAACAACATAGTTAACAACTTTTACCATTAATTTTGGGTTAAAAGCCCCGTCCTTCTAGGACGGCTTTTCTTCATACTTCATTCATGATACAATATTAATCATGAAGACGTACAAATTCAAGTTATACCAACACAAAAAAAATAAATACTTGCACTATTCAATCAATGCTAGTTCGAGTATTTATAATCATTGTATAGCGTTGCACAAACGCTACTACAGAATGTTTGGCAAACACTTAAATCAGTATCGTCTGATGAAACATATAGCTAAGCTGAGAAAGCGGATTGAATACTGGCAACAAGTTGGTTCTCAAGCAGTACAGGACATAATCCAACGTATTGAAAAAGCGTACAAATTATTCTTCAAGCAGTACCAAAAAGGGACTAGACCACCCAATTTTAAAAAGCGAAGAAAGTATAAATCTTTCACTCTAAAACAAGCTGGTTACAAGTTTGTATCTGAAAATAAAATCAAGATAGGAAATCAGCTATTTAAGTTTTCTCTAAGTAGAAAAATTGAAGGAAAAATTAAAACATTAACTGTTAAAAGAAACAATTTAGGTGAGTTGTTTTTGTTGGTGGTAACGGACTATCGGCAAGAACACATTCCAATCGTGACAGGTAAAATTGCGGGTTGGGATTTCGGACTGAAGACATTTCTAACTGGCAGTGATGGTACAACTATTCAATCTCCTTTGTTTTTCAACCAACTGAGAAAAAAACTCAAAGCTGCCAATCACTCTCTATCGAGGAAGAAAAAAGGGTCTAGCAATTGGTATCGAGCCAAGGATCATCTTAATCGGGTGTATGAACAGATATTAAACAAACGTCGGGATTGGTTTTGGAAGTTGGCAGATGAGCTAACAGATAAATACGACGTACTGATATTTGAGGACTTGAACCTCAATGGTATGAAACGGCTATGGGGTAGAAAGGTAAGTGATTTGAGCTTTTCTACTTTCCTAGAAGTACTGGAAACAGTTGCCAGCAATAAAGGTAAGGTAGTTCATTTTATAGACCGTTGGTATCCCAGTTCCAAAACTTGCTCTTGTTGTGGGTATATCAACCAAGAGTTGAGTCTCAAAGATAGAACTTGGGATTGTCCTAGTTGTAATACTAAGTTAGATCGAGACGAAAACGCAGCAATTAATATTCATAGGGTTGGGGCATCAACCTTTAAGCTAGACACCGTAAGACCATCACGCTCTGGCTAGTGTTGTTTGAATTTAGAATCCCCGCTCTTTTAGGGCGCGGGAGTATGTCAAATCTTAAGACTTACACAATACAGGACAAGGTTTTATAGTTTTTTAAATTAAATACAAAAACAAGCCGCTTATATTTTTTAGCTTTGGTTTTAAAACTAAAGTCTCATGCTATCAAGAAAAGTGGCTATTCTCTGTAGATGTGTAAGTCCTAAAAATATCTGAAACCTTAGTTTTTTAATCAATTCTTAGGTATCATAGACTTCTTGCATGAATCATCATTAACCGTCTTGCTAGGAGCTAAAAGGGATTTATCTTCTATTCGTGCCAGAGATTTCATGAAGATTTAAATTAGTTATTAGACACCCCTTGCTTTTGCTTGTTATCAATAACTTTCAACTCGTCCATATTCCAAAACGCACCACCTAAAGCAGAATATTCAATGCCCTCAAATTTATTGCGGACTGCGGACATGGAATAAGGATTAACTAAACAAATTACTGGTAACTTCTCGGCTACTATCTGCTGAATTTCGGCATATATTTTTTGACGATTGTCTAGATCTAATTCTCTGGCACCTTTGATATACAATTGTGCTATTTCTGTTTCCCAATCGGCAATACTTCTTTCTTGTACTCCGTCAGTTAGCTGATTAAATAAATGAGAATTACCATCTACTGCCCAAAAATTGTAGCGGCTGTTAGGTTCATTTCCACCAGAGAAGCTAAGTAAAATACAATCCCAATTAAGGGTATTGTCTAATTTATTAATCAAAACATTAAAGTTAATTGTTCTAAAGTTGACCTTGATCCCAATTTCAGCTAAATCTGACTCAATCTGGTTCCCCATCGCCTCACGGATCTTATTACCAGTATTGGTATTCAAAACAAAACTAACGCGATTACCATCCCAATCTAATAACTGACCCTGTTTATTATATTTAAACCCAGCTTCGGTTAATAATTGTTTGGCTTTTTCAGGATTATAAGGATATGCTTTAACGTTCTTTTCATAAAAGGGAGATTGTTTAGGAACAAAAGATACTTGTGGTTCCCCCAAACCGCGAAAAGTGTTAGTTATCATACGTTGACGATTAATTCCATAGGAGACAGCCTGCCTAAAATTAACATTATTAAACCAGCGAGACTTGATCGGGCTGATTACTGGCTTACCATTCTTAGTACCTTGGTTAAGGTTGAAGGAAATAAAGGTCATGCTGTAAACCTCTCCTCCTTCTTCAATCGTAAAATTGCCTTTTTCTTCTTCTTTCTTTAATAAAGAAAAATACTCAGGAGAAACATTGATATTATCCAAACTACCCGAACGAAACTGGATCAAAGCCGTGTCAGTAGACTCAATAATTTCCCAAACAACTTCTTTGATATAGGGAATGTTGTTATCTATGACATCTTTCTTCCAATAATAAGGATTTTCTTCAAAGACAACCCTTTGAGCAGTGGCATAGCTTTTCAGTTTATAGGCACCACTAGAAACTATTTGCTCTGGGGGTGTATCTACTGTCCACGTAGAAAGAAATTTTAGCTGTCCTTGATTATCTTTTTGTTCTACAGTTTGTCTTAAAACGTGAGCGGGTAAAACTTCGGCACCCGTAACCCCCAAGAAAGGAGCAAAAGGTTCGGGAGTAGTAAACTTAACCTGTCTCTCATTAACCTTACTGACTTGAGGAAAACCCTCACTTTGCCCAATTTTTAGAACATCTCGCATTCCTGTGGGAATATCTGGATTGAGATAAAGCTGGTTGTAGGTAAATACAACATCATCTACCGTTAAAGGTTCACCGTCTGACCACTTGAGATTTGGTCTTAGGGTATAGACAATTTCTAAGTTATCCTCAGATATTTCCCAAGACTCGGCTAAAGCTGGTTCAATTTCTCCTGTAATTGGATTTCGCGTAACCAAACCTTCGAATAGCATTGAGCCAATATCAGCGCTCGTGCCATCAGTGGCAATCACCGAATTCAAAGTTTTAGGATCGCTTAAGATAGTTAATATTAACCCAGGTGGTTGATCTGGATTTGCTAACAAGGAACTTGGATTACAAGCTGTAACGCTCAGCAATGATAGTACAGCACAAATTACTGCTAACCATTTTGTTACTGTAATTCTCAAAGAGTTTAGTGAACTCAAAGCAAAAATCCCTTACTCAGTTTTAGACCACATTATATTAGCTGTTGTAGACGATGGGAGATAGATTTGAGAGTAATATTGGTTTTTCGCTGTTAGGCAGTCAAAGTAAGATAATCTGTATGTTTACTTTAAATCAA
>JBCCDL010000282.1:0-7258 GCA_039030815.1 Cyanobacteria bacterium P01_A01_bin.83
ACCTGCCAATCAAGTGAGTTAAGCTCTTTAAATGTAGAATTACTACGCTTGCAGCCTTCAGAAGTATTAATTCCTGCTAATGCGCCAGATGTTACAGGATTACTGCGTCCAGGAGAGAAATCTGAGTATTTGGCTGATTATTTGCCCGATAGCTTTTGTTATTCCCTGCGATCGCAACAGCCTTTTACTTTGGTAGAAGCTAGTCAGAGACTCAAGGATACTTTTGGGGTCAGTTCTTTAGAGGGAATGGGTTGTGCTGATATTCCCTTGGGGGTTAGGGCGGCGGGGGGCTTGTTGGAATATGTGGAGGATACTCAAAAAGCCTATCAGGTGCCATTGCAACCACTACGCACCTATAGTCTGGCGGATTATTTGATTCTCGATCATCAAACTCGCCGCAATTTGGAAATCACCCAAACTATTCGTGATAATACATTCCATGGTTCTTTGCTTTGGGCATTAGACCGTACAAGTACGGCTATGGGCGGCAGGGCTTTAAGACGCTGGGTATTGCAACCATTAATTGATATTAAAGGCATAGCTGCCCGACAGGACACGATCAAAGAGTTGGTAGATAATACCTCCATGCGTCAGGATTTGCGCTCTATGCTGCGTAAAATATACGATATTGAAAGATTATCAGGGAGAGTGGCTTCAGGCACCGCCAATGCGCGAGATTTACTGGCATTAGGGTCATCTTTGATTAAGTTGAGTGATTTATCAGCGATCGCCTCTTTTGGGGTGTCACCCTATCTTAAAGCCCTACATCAGGTTCCCCCCGAGTTGGAACAGTTGGGGGTCTATGTTGCCGAAAGGCTGGTGGACTCGCCGCCTCAGTTGCTCAAGGAAGGAGGAATTATTAGAGATGGGGTGGACTCTAGACTAGATGAATTACGTCAAAGATTAGAAGACGATAAACAATGGCTAACGAACCTGGAGGTAACAGAAAGAGAACGTGTGGGGGTAGCTAATATTAAGGTGGGCTACAACAAAACTTTTGGCTACTATATCAGCATGCCCCGTTCTAAAGCCAGTCAGGCACCAGATAATTATCGCCGCAAGCAAACCTTAACTAATGAAGAGCGATACATCACTTCTGAATTAAAAGAGCGAGAAACTAGAATCCTGACAGCGAAAGACGATCTAAATAACCTTGAATATGATATTTTTGCCGAATTAAGAGCCAAAGTAGCCGAAAAAGCCCGAGAAATTCGTAGTATCTCCAAAGCCGTCGCGGCGATCGATGTTTTAGCAGGATTAGCCGAAGTTGCTGTCTATCAAAACTATTGCTGTCCCGAAATGGTTAAAGGTCGAGCCATAAATATTATCGAGGGTAGGCATCCTGTAGTGGAGCAATCATTAGGAGAAGGGTTTTTTGTCCCTAATTCAGCCAAAATGGGTGCTGATCATCCCGATTTGATCATTCTGACTGGCCCCAACGCCAGTGGTAAAAGCTGCTACCTGAGACAAATAGGTTTAATTCAACTAATTGCTCAAATCGGTAGTTTTGTACCCGCTACGGAGGCAAAATTAGCAATATGCGATCGCGTATTTACTCGTGTGGGTGCGGTAGATGATCTGGCAACAGGACAATCTACCTTTATGGTAGAAATGAACGAAACGGCAAATATTCTCAATCATGGTACTCCCAAATCTTTGATCCTCCTCGACGAAATCGGTAGAGGTACCGCTACTTTTGACGGACTTTCCATCGCCTGGGCGGTAGCAGAGTATCTCGCCACAGAGGTTCAGGGTCGAACAATTTTTGCTACCCACTATCATGAACTCAATGAATTAGCTTCTATCCTGACCAACGTAGCTAACTATCAGGTTACAGTTAAAGAAATGGCTGATAAGATTATCTTTCTGCATCAGGTAACTCCTGGGGGTGCTGATAAATCCTACGGTATCGAAGCAGGAAGACTTGCGGGGCTACCTGATTCGGTGATTTCTCGGGCAAAGCAGGTGATGGGACAAATCGAAAAGCACAGTAAAATTGCCATGGGCTTACGGAAAGGAATTGAACAGATGCAGCCTAAAAAAGATGCTGGAGGTAAAACGATGGAACAGTTAGATATTTTTGAAGACGACCAGTAGTTAAACTAGCAATCTATAGCGGTTCTCGTAGCTGTGAGGTACACCTCAATCAACCATTAACTATCAACTATCAACAGAGGCCAAGGTCTAGACTGTCCCGCATTAAAATGAGAACAGCTATATAAAGCATTAAACATAATTTATCAGGGTAAATCATTACTAGTGTTGCATTGATTTTTCTCCCTCAAAATAACCGTGTGACCAAGAAGACTGATTTATGGTTTGTTAAGCTAAAAGTTATAGTGCCACTCCTACGAATAACTACTAGTTCAGAACTATGCTTTTTAGACAGTTGTATGATCGCGAATCTAGTACCTATACCTATTTGATTGCTGACACGGTAACGAGAGAAGCAGTTTTGGTCGATTCGGTTTTAGAGCAGGTAGAACGGGATCTCAAGCTACTGCAAGAACTGAACCTAACTTTAAAATATTGTCTGGAAACTCATATCCATGCCGACCACATTACAGGAACAGGAGTACTACGCGATCGCACTGGCTGCCAGGGAATTGTGCCTATTAATGCTCAGGCGCACTGTGCTGATCGCTTTATTCAAGACGGTGAATCGATCACTTTGGGGTCAGTTGAGATTAAGGCCATTGAAACTCTGGGACATACTGATAGTCACATGACCTATTTTGTAAATCAAGACCGCATTTTAACGGGAGATGCCTTATTGATTCGGGGTTGTGGACGCACTGATTTTCAGGGTGGCAATGCCGAGTTGCTCTATAGGTCAGTCACCCAGAGGCTATTTATCCTAGCAGATGATATCTTGGTATATCCTGCCCATGATTATCATGGTCGCATGGTATCAACTATTGGCGAAGAGAAACAATGGAATCCGCGCTTTAAGCAGCATGATTGTCAGAGTTTTATTCGGTTAATGAATAATCTCGATCTAGCTTATCCACGAAAAATGATGGAAGCTGTTCCTGCGAATCAAGATTGTGGCAAAGGCGTTGCTAATTAGCTAATTAAAGATATCAATTGGAGGTTAATCGGGTAGGTTATGTCATGGCGGTAATTTAAAAACGGCAAAAATAATATGCTTTCAGTAATAGTCGGTCATGTTTTAGCGGTTGTCATTGGTTTGAGTCTGGGTCTCATTGGCGGTGGTGGTGCCATCTTAGCGGTACCAATTTTGGTTT
The DNA here is from genome assembly GCA_039030815.1 of Cyanobacteria bacterium P01_A01_bin.83. GTDB lineage: Bacteria > Cyanobacteriota > Cyanobacteriia > Cyanobacteriales > Xenococcaceae > Waterburya. The sequence goes on from JBCCDL010000282.1 coordinate 3,249, forward strand.
ATGTTATGGGTCTTAATCCCAAAGTTGCGATCGCCATGAGCTTGATTATTGTCTGTATTATCAGCATCATTGGCATGATTCCCCACTGGCAAAAAGGAAATATTCGTTTGAAAGTTGCCCTGGCTTTTATTCCTGCTGCTGCTATTGGGGCTTACTTAGGAGCAACCCTAACTACTTTGCCTGGGATTACTGATACGGTTCAGTTGATAGCATTTGGTGTGATAATGGCGATCGCCAGCGTGATCATGATTCGTCGAGGACATCAGGTTATACCCAAGAGCAATCAGCCTCCAGTTTGGCAAAAATTACCCCAGTGGCTGAGGATTCCTGGGGAAGGCTTAGGAGTAGGTATTGTTACTGGCTTTGTTGGTGTAGGAGGGGGGTTTATTATTGTTCCTGCTTTAGTAATTGTAGAAGGGATTCCGATTAAGCAGGCGATTGGCACATCTTTAGTGATTATTGCCGCTAATTCAATTGCTGGATTTTTGGGCTACGTTAATCAGGTAACTATCGATTGGCAATTGGTCTTATCTTTTACTTTGGCTGCTAGTGGTGGTACGGTTATCGGTGCTTATCTTAATCGGTATGTCAATGCTAAACAACTACAGCAAGGTTTTGGTTACTTTATCTTGGCTGTAGCAGTATTTGTTTTAATTAACCAGTAAATCTTTTCTAGAAGAAATTGCAGGTAATCTATTCGAACAATACCTATAACTTTGTGTTAATAATTAGATGCAGTTTCTTCCAGGACAATTCTGGATAAATCCATGATGGAAAAGAAACCAATTCACAAGCACCAAATCGTAACGACATCTAGCCCTACCTCAAAAGTCTATGATGTAGGTTCAGCAGCTCACTATCAAGAACCAACAATTTCATTTAACGCCTCAGTGTTAGTCGGGGTAGTTGAAACGGTTGTTCAAAGACTAATCCCCAATAATAAAAGTCCCCTAGCTTATTTGCGAGATATCGAAGAAGCATATCAGAACGGATGGCAGCTTTCGACTTCCGAACTTGCCAATTTACTGAAATTATCGCCGAAAACTATTACCAGCTATGGACAAGAATTTAGTGATGCGGGTTTTATCTTTGCACGAGCAGGAACGAGAAAAGGGGGAGAAATAGCTTGGTTAATAGAGAAAGATGATAGTTTGACAGATAACTTACCCTCATCAACTAGAGGAATCAAAGCAGCCTTCTCTGAGGCTTTTGACCCTTAAACAATAACAGTTCTTTCCGAACTTGGATGGGCAAATTCAGTTTGATCCTGATTCATTCTGTTGCCGCAATAGATCCACCCCACGAGAAGTACCGAGGCGAGTTGCTCCTGCATGAATTAGGGCGATCGCCTGTTCGTAGGTAAGAATACCTCCTGATGCTTTAATACCAATTTGACCTTTGGTGATTTCTTTGAGTAGTTTGACATCTTCTACTGTGGCACCTCCAAACCAGCCTGTACTAGTTTTGAGATAAGCTACTCCCGCATCCAGACATATTTCTGCTGCTAATTTTTTTTCCTCCTGAGTCAGTACAGTAGTTTCCAAGATCGCTTTGACAGTTTGACCAGTTTCACCACAGATTTGAGCTATTTCGTCATATATTCTGCTCGATTCTCTAGTCTTAACCCAACCTAAGTTAATCACCACATCCAACTCTGTAGCACCATTTTCCACAGCTTCCATAGCTTCATAAAGTTTGACTGCGGAAGTAACTGCACCAGTAGGAAAACCAATGACGGTACTAACTTGAGGCTGTTTATCATGTAATAATTCTCTTGCTTGTCTGACTGAGGTGGGGTAGATACAGACTGAGGGAAAATTATACTGCCATGCTTGCTGGCATATTTGCTTAATCTCTTCAGGTATCGCGCTAGGTTTGAGCAAAGTATGATCGATGTAGGTGGCAAGATCGATATCTAAATCAATTTCAGGCATGATTGCAAGTTATGAGAAAGCAAAGTATTTTAATAATTTTCGCAGATTTTGCACAGGATCTCGGTTAAATAACGTTCAGCAGTTTTTCTTGCCAATTTATTTGAGAAGTATCTACAGTGGTTAAATAATCTTGTTCAGCTCTAGTGAAAGCTTCAGCATTTTTCTGTTGACTATCAATCAGATCAGCAGTAGCATCAGATATATCATTCTGGCGTTGGTTAAGGCGATCGCGTAATATAGATATAGGTGCGCTACAGTGAATTATTTTCAGGGGAATATTTTCGGATTTAGCTTGAGCTATTACGGGCTGACGATGGTTAAGGCGATCATATTTAGCATCCAGAATTAGGGTATATCCTGCTTTGGTGAGCATTATGCCTAACTCTAGAAGGCGATCATAAGTTTTCTGGGTCATTTCTGCTGTATAAATATTATCTGTTCCCGACTCATCTAAAGCTATGCCTGCTAAGTGTTTACGAACAGCATCAGAACGAATTTGAATTGCACCTTTGTTCTTGGCGATACTTTTGGCTGCGGTACTTTTACCCGAACCCGACAAGCCAGACATCATAATTAATTTACCTGACCTGCTTTGGGTATATTGATCAGCCTGTTGATAGTAATTAGTAGCAGCTTTTTGAGCTTTTTTTCTATCAGTTTCAGAAACTTGAGGATCGTCGAGCAAGAATGAGTTGACCTTGGCTCTAACATAAGCCTGTCTGCTTAAATATAGGGGCAATACGAGTAATCCCTCCCAGTCACCCGAATATTCTAGGTAACTATTAAGAAAAGCGTTGGCAAACTCAGGCTGTCTTCTCGCTGACAAATCCATAACTGTAAAAGCGACATCATACATCGTATCTACATAGCGGAAAGATTCGTTAAACTCAATGCGATCAAATAGTTGAATTTTGTCATGCCAGAAGCAGATATTTTTGAGATGCAAGTCTCCGTGACATTCTTTGATTTTATTATGCTTTACTCTATCGATAAATAAGTTTTTTCTTTTAGCAAAAAAATAATCGGTATAGGCTTTGGTTTCTATAAATTGTTCTTTGGTCTGAACAACACCTATATATCTTTGTGACTGCCGATAGTTTTCTGTAAAAGCAGCACTAATTTTGTCTACCGTACCAAAACTGCTGATATAGTCATTAGTTACTGCACTCTTATGAAACTGGGCGACAATCTGCCCCAATTCAATCAAGAGATTAGTAGTCAATTTTCCTGCTTCAAGTAAATTACTAAACAAATTTTCTTGAGGAAATTGACGCATTTTTAGAGCGTACTCCACAACATTATTGGAACTACCAAGAATCAGCTTCTGAGCATCACTACCAATTGGCAAAATTTCTAAATAAAGCTCTGGGGCAATTTGCCTATTTAAGCGTAACTCTGCCTCAATAAAATGTTTTCTTTTGGCTAAAGTAGAGTAATCGAGAAAGCCAAAGTCAACGCTTTTTTTTACTTTATAGGCATAATCACCCGTTAGAAAAACCAGAGAAGCATGAGTTTGCACTAGTTCAATATTCTCCTGCACAGAGTGGGGATAAAAACTAGGCTGCTGCATCTGAGTAATTAGGCTGTCTTGAATCAATTTTATTTCTATTTACCTGATGGCTAAATTCTTTAATTACTCTTATTATAGGCAAGCATAAATTGCTACTAGCAGCATTAAGTGGGTAGGTGAAATTAAATATAAAATAGCTGTGGCAGGGGTTAGGGTGTAGGGGTTAGGGATCAGGTCAAAGATTGACTACTTGGGTTTTATAAATTATTCTGCCTACCTACTTAGCGTCAGTAAAAGGAATAGAAGCAGGTAGATTAACACGGATGTCACTGCTTGAGGCTACAGTGACGACTACATTCAAATAACAAACATCAAGGATTGAAAGTCTTTGATTTTAGACCAAACTTGTTCGACTAAATCAGGATTAGTATTATCGAACCAGTTAATCTGTTGGTTTTTCCTAAACCAAGTACGCTGACGTTTGGCAAATTGACGAGTGTGAGTAACTATGTTCGCGATCGCCTGTTCTAAATTTAACTCTCCCGCCAAATATTGCTTAATTTCAG
>JBCCDL010000283.1:0-7257 GCA_039030815.1 Cyanobacteria bacterium P01_A01_bin.83
CTTTTCACTTGTTCTTTCGTCCCAGTTCTTCGTCAAGGCTCAGCTTTGGGTCCCTTTTTCCCAAAGTTTCGCGCCTTGGCCCGCCAACCAGTCGGTGTTCCTTCCTCGACCTGAAACGAAATAACCGCGCGAAAAGAGGAAGTTATTTTTCAAGTATCACTCAGCCCCAGTCTTAGCAGGAGATAAGACTTCGAATACAACCGTAGGAGGGATGTCTTTTTCATCCACTGCTTATAAGAACCACGGTACCCATCCGGGCAACCGAATACGACCAACACATCAGGTGCTACTCGAATCTTGGGATTCCCTTCCACTGGATACCAAAACAAATCAGCCGCTACAAAAATTTCTCGTCCATCGAATAGCTTGCGGAGATTGTCTTATAGCAGGACGATCCAAAATGCCTGGAGGGTATTATCAGCCATAGGTTTGCCATCAGAGTCAGGATATACTACCTCTTGCGAAAACACACGATTTTTGAATTCTCGGGCTACCATCACATGATCTTTGTAGTAAGACACGAACGAATCGACCCTCTGACAAGCGCCTTTTCCTGCTACTCTCTGCTCCCCAAAAGCCCATGTCGTACCATACAAACCCGTCCGATTCGGGCGGTCAACAATGTGAGGTTCCCTCACATTTACGCCCTTAAAACCTTCGCCTTTGCGGGGAGACCCTACAAAGGGCTAGCCCGCATGTATTACGCCCTCAAAAAGTAACTGTGTCTGGGTGGAGAATGTCCTTCGATTTTTAGGCGATTAATATATTCTTGATAGCCAGTATTTCTGATTTTTAAACCTGACAAACAACTAACGGCATAGGCGATCGCTATTAATAAAATTAAATTAGTCAAACGTTGTGAATTAGCTTGACTTCCTTCTAAATTATCCCCCCCACTCTTACAATCACGAAACATCGCTGCCGACCCAGCTTGAATGCATTCAAGCTGAAAAGCGGCAGTGCATTCCGCACTTCTATGCCACCACGAGCAGCAAATATTTTAATAACTTCTGCTTGATTTTCTAAATTAGTTAGTAAATACCAGGGTGATGGTAATTGTTTATTATTGTATTTTCTTCGCCAATAAATTACGACATTAAATCGGTCTTGTTTATTCTCTTCTGTAACTAGAACTTTCGAGTGTAAACTGCGCTCCCCAGGTTGAATATTTAAAGAATTAAGAGATTGATACTGTTTATATTTAGGCTTTATTTTAGTATTTTTATTTGGCTACCAAATTCTCTAAATCCTTGGTCACATCTGGATTGTAAAGGTTGTCTCCCCGTCAGGCGTTAGCCTCTGTACTAGCGTCGCTTGCCTGGGTAGCAGGCTGCACAATTTCATTTGTAGCAAGAATTAAAGTATTTGATATAACCTTAATACGTAATGCTATACAAGCTACTGCTACCAACAACAAACGCTCCTCCAAGGAAGAGCGTCAGTAATACTAACCAATTGAGGTTAAGAATTAATTGAATTTTAACCGTTGATAGAAGGTGCTGTTAACGCTACAGGTGCTGCTTCGCCGCTAGCTAAATCTAGAGGGAAATTATGAGCGTTACGTTCGTGCATTACTTCAAAACCAAGGTTAGCGCGGTTGAGTACATCAGCCCAGGTATTGATTACATGTCCTTGGGAATCAAGAACAGACTGGTTAAAGTTAAAGCCGTTAAGATTAAACGCCATAGTTGAAATTCCCATAGCCGTGAACCAAATACCAATTACAGGCCAAGCACCAAGGAAAAAGTGCAAAGAGCGAGAATTGTTGAAGGATGCATATTGGAAAATCAAACGACCGAAGTAACCATGTGCAGCCACAATATTATAGGTCTCTTCTTCTTGACCAAACTTATAGCCATAGTTTTGTGACTCAACTTCAGTTGTTTCACGAACTAGAGAAGAAGTTACCAAGGAACCGTGCATTGCTGAGAACAAAGCACCACCAAAGACACCCGCAACTCCTAACATGTGAAACGGATGCATTAGGATGTTATGTTCTGCTTGGAACACCAGCATGAAGTTGAATGTTCCACTAATTCCTAGAGGCATTCCATCAGAGAAAGAACCTTGTCCCAAAGGATAGATTAAGAATACGGCAGTTGCTGCGGATACTGGAGCAGAATATGCTACGCAGATCCAAGGGCGCATTCCTAGACGGAAACTAAGTTCCCACTGACGACCCATCCAACAAAAGATACCGATTAGGAAATGGAAAATAATAAGCTGATAAGGACCACCGTTATAGAGCCACTCATCTAAAGAAGCCGCTTCCCAGATCGGATAGAAGTGTAGTCCGATCGCATTAGAAGAAGGAACAACAGCTCCAGAAACAATGTTGTTACCGTAAATTAACGAACCAGCAACAGGTTCACGAATACCATCAATATCAACTGCGGGTGCAGCAATAAAAGCGATTATGAAACAGATAGTAGCTGAGAGCAGACATGGGATCATTAATACACCAAACCAACCAACGTAAATGCGGTTATTGGTATTAGTTACCCAACGACAAAATCTCTCCCAAGCACTATAGTTGCCACCTTGGCGAATAGTAGTTGTCATAGATTATGTATAGCTGAATATGTTTTACATGATTTTGAGACAATTTCTTTATCTCTCTTCTAAGTATATTTACATCTCTTCGGATTGAGACGCATTTTTTAGTAAAATTATTTATCTTTATATTAAAGAAGATTAAACTATATTAATAAATAGCAATAATAAGAAGTTTTGTTACTTACAGTTTAGATATATATATTTAAAAAATAGCTGTCTAAAGTTATTTAAAGTTTATTAACTTTTTGACTTCATCGTTAGTTAATTCACGCCATTTTCCAGGCTGCAAATCGGCTAAAGTTAATCTACTATTATGATTACCAATCGCCATTCTGACTAATCTTAAAGTAGGAAAACCCACCGCAGCAGTCATGCGTCTTACCTGTCTATTTTTACCTTCAGTGAGAGTTATTTCCAGCCAACAAGTAGGAACCGATTTGCGATCGCGTATCGGTGGAGTGCGGGGTGGTAAACTTGGCTCATTAGATAATAGACGTACTTTTGCTGGGCGAGTACGATAGTTTTTAATTGTCACACCCTTTCTTAATTTATTTAAAGCAGACTCACCAGGAATTCGCTCAACTTGAACATAGTAAGTACGAGGATGAGCAAATTTAGGATTAGCTAAACGGTTTTGTATCTGCCCGTTATCTGTTAGTAATAGTAGCCCTTCACTATCGAGATCCAATCTACCCACAGGATAAACATGGGGAATGGGAATATACTCTTTTAAAGTTGGACGAGGATTGTCATTATTATCGGTAAACTGACATAAAACTCCATAAGGTTTATAGAACAAAATATATTTCATCCGCCTAATAATTCTATTTATCCCCTCTTCTGTTGTCCTGCTACGGCAGCAACTGCAACACCGATAACTTTAATCTGGTTGTTATGCAATACTCTAATTGATTCTTGAGCAGTAGTGCCAGTGGTATAAATATCATCAATAATCAAAACCGAAGATCTAGGTAATTTGTGACCGATGCGAAATGCACCCTGTAAGTTATTCGCTCTTTCGGCAATGGTTTTTAAGTCAAACATAGCTTTAGTATTTCTCGTACGAACCAAAGCCTCTGTATTTAATTTATACCCTGTTAACTGGCAAAAACCTCTGGCTATTGTTTCTGCTTGATTAAAACCTCGCTCTTTGAGTTTCTGACGATGTAGTGGAATCGGAATCACCGTTACTTTCTGTTGAGCTAAATTATGATTCAGCCAGGCTTTAGCTAATAGTTTTCCGATAAAATTCCCAATTACTGGCTTGTTATTATACTTCATCAAAGCGATCGCTCTTTTCAATTGTCCATCATATTTACCCCAAGCAAATACAGATTCGGCTTGTTGCAGTTTTAGGCGCTCCTGATTGCATAACTGATGAGTGAATAATTTTTGGAGACAGTATTGGCAGATAATGTCATCAGATGCAGTTCGCTGGCAAAATACACAAGAAGGCTTAAGAAAGACAGAGAGAAATTGTTCTAGCATAGCCTTACATTAGTCCATATGGCTAATGAACTACCCTAACTTACGCTTTTAGAAGATGGGGAATTCTGCCCGACACTTACGTTAAATTTGATTAAAGGGGGTTGAGGGATTAAGAAATAAATAGTCTGCAAATAAGGACTATTTTTATACTTAATCTCCTCAATTGATCGCTCATGCTTATTAATGAATAATTAATGCACGCTGCGTAGCAGCGAAGTCGTGCGCTAGCGCGACGAACTGGGCGTACGCCCTGCGATAATTAATAATTGTTTAATTCGGTTTAAGACCTACATAGGTTGGAGTATCTTAAACAAAGATGCTCAGACGAGTCGCCCCATCGCTTTGTTGATAGAAACCCAATCAACAATCAACAATCAACAATTAACCATCAACATGAAATCCTACGTCATTTATGCGTGGGATGAGTTTAACCATTACTCAGCCTCAGCAGACTAACTTGTTTCTTCGGAGTTATTAACCAATTCCTGGAATAAACTTTAATTTCTTGGTTGCTTTTTCTGCTATTTGAGAATAACTTAATTCGCCACAAAGAATTTTACCCATTAACTGACCCGCTGTAGGGCGTTTAACGCCAACTTTGTAAGCAATTTTTGGTGCTTTATAAAATAATCCAGCCAAGAAGTCGGCTTTTGCCAAGTTATCCCCCCATTCTTGATTAATTGACTCGGTGTATTTAGCTAAGGCATCAGCTTCACCCCCCAGAGCAGCTTGAATGGCTGCTGCGGCTTTAACTCCTGTATACATTGCTGGGCGAATGCCTTCTCCAATTAAGGGATCGACAATTCCAGCAGCTTCCCCGATAAGTAAAGCGCGATCGCTATGTAAAGTCCGATTTTCTTGCCATAGGTTGAGGGGATGTTCCTGATATTCTCCCTGACTGGCATCTAAATCAAACAGTGCTGCATATTTAGTAAGCTGTTTTTTTAGTTCTTCAGGTTTGCCTTGAGGGTTTCTGACATAAGCTGCGCTAAAGGAATAACCGTCTGCTTTGGGAAAACACCACATGAAGCCATTTTTTAAAGAACCAAAGTCAAAAAACGCCGTTTTCTGACGGCGAGGGCTTAACTCACCTGGTATGTGTAAACTGGCAGCGGCAATAGTTGCAGTTTCGCCCATTCCCAATAACTTAGCCAGATTGCTGTTGGCACCATCAGCGGCGATTAAATATTTTCCAGCAAACGTTCCCGCACTGGTATCAACTGACCAGGCACCATCCTTAAGGCTAACAGCAGTGACATCTACGCCGCTTTTAAACTCAGCTCCCTTACCTATAGCCTGCTCGATTAAAAAGTTGTCAAACTGCGATCGCTCTACCATCCACATGGGGGTCACGTCTTTAAGCTCGACTTCAGCAGGATCACCCATTTTAAAGGTGTATTTTACTTGGTCAACATGGTTCTGAACTACAGAAGAGAAGTCGAAATCAAACAACTTGGCGATCGCTGGAGAAACCCCTCCGCCACAGGACTTAGTACGAGGAAAATCTGCCTTATCTAATACTAAAACCGAATTACCCTGGGCTGCCAAATGATAAGCTGCACTTCCTCCAGCAGGACCAGAACCCACAACAATACAGTCAAACATACAGAGACCTCTTGCTTAATAAAATTTTCTTAAAACCTTTAATAGCTTAAATTAAGCTGAGTAAGTTGGTCAACAGTTGTAGGTCAACAGTTGTAGGCTGGGCAACAATAGTCGATTTTGATTTTAATCTGGCTGGATTCCTGCACCAACGGGAGCAATAGAGTTTAGCTTCAATTCTGGCATGTCCTGCTCAATTTGGCGCAGGTTCCACTCATTTTTGAACAGCAATACTGGTCGTCCCCAATTGTCTTTAACGGCGATCGCATTAAAGATACGTCCTGCTTTTTCTAGAGCATCCCAGCCACCATGTACCCAACGTGCCACGCTATAGGCTAAAGGTTCAGTTCTAGTTTCAACGTTGTATTCGTTTTGCATCCGAAACTGTACCACCTCAATTTGCAGTTGCCCCACAGCAGCTAAAATGGGGTCGCGTTTAAATTCATCAGTGGAGTACATGATCTGTACTGCACCTTCTTCCTGTAATTCGGTAATTCCTTTTTGAAATTGCTTAAATTTAGAAGGATTAGGATTTTTGAGATAGGCAAAGATTTCGGGAGAAAAACAGGGAATACCTTCGTATTCAATTTTCTTGCCGTTGTAAATCGTATCGCCGATGGCAAATACCCCAGGATTATTTAAGCCAATAATATCCCCAGGAAAAGCCTCATCCAACGATTCTCGACCCTGAGCAAATAACTTTTGCGGACGAGATAAACGTACGGTTTTACCCGTCCTAGCGTGCTGCACCGTCATGTCTTTTTCAAACTTGCCCGTGCAGACGCGAATAAACGCCACGCGATCGCGGTGTTTAGGGTCCATATTTGCCTGAAGCTTAAACACAAAGCCTGTAAATTCTTCGTATGTGGGTTCAATAACGCCAATGGAAGATTTATGAGCTTCTGGCTGTTGAGCATATTCTAAAAAGGCTTTAAGAAATAGCTCCACACCAAAGTTAGTCATGGCGCTGCCAAAGAAGATGGGGGTCATTTTGCCTGCATGAACCTGTTCTAAGTCAAATTCAGCCCCAATCTCATCCAAGATTTCTAATTCTTCTTTTAATTGGTAATAAAGCTCCTGTTCTAATAGATTCTCAATGCGGGGATCGCCTAGTTCAATTACTGTATCGCTAGCCGCCTTGCTGCCGTGGGAGCGACGTTCAAATAGGTGAATTTTTCTTTCACGACGGTCAAACACCCCCTTAAAGCGATCGCCCATACCAATGGGCCAATTTACGGCATAGGTTTGTAATCCTAGTTCCTGCTCAATCTCATCAATTAGCTCAAAAGCCTCTCTTCCTGGTCGATCTAGCTTATTAACAAAGGTAAAAATCGGCAGAGATCTTAATTGACAAACTTCAAATAGTTTTCGTGTTTGTGGTTCTAAACCTTTTGCCGCGTCAATTAACATCACGGAGTTGTCCGCAGCCGCTAAAGTACGATAGGTATCTTCACTAAAATCTTGGTGTCCAGGAGTATCTAATAAATTAATTTGAAAGTTGTCGTAGATAAACTGCAACACAGTAGAGGTGATCGAAATCCCCCGTTGTTGCTCCATTTCCATCCAGTCAGAAGTAGCGCTGCGCTGCGCTCGTCGGGCTTTGACCGCCCC
>JBCCDL010000284.1:0-7254 GCA_039030815.1 Cyanobacteria bacterium P01_A01_bin.83
ATTTTGCAACAGCAAAATTTGCTTTTAAACCGAGTTGAAGAAGTTCTAGCCGAAAATCAAAGATTAAAAACAGAATTTAAGGAGTTAACTGAGAGGGAAGAACGCTTTCGGCAAATTGCGGAGAATGTACGAGAAGTATTTTTTGTAATTTCAGCCAAGACAGACGAGATACTCTACATTAGTCCTACTTACGAAAAAGTTTGGGGTCGAAGTTGTCAGAGTTTATATGAAGATCCACAGTCCTGGCTATTTGCCATTCATCCAGAAGATTCATTTAAAGCGATCGCGACTATAGAGACTCAATTCCGCACAGGAGACGATTTTGAAGAGGAATATCGTATTCTGCGCCCAGATCAATCTATTTGTTGGGTTAGGGTTAGAGCCTTTCCTGTGCGAGACGTTATGGGCAAGGTTAATCGCTTTGTAGGTATTGCTGAAGACATTACCAAGCGACGAGAAGCAGAAGAAGCTCTTAAAAAGAGCGAAGAACAGTTTCGCCTAACCTTTGAGATGGCTCCCATTGGTATGGCAATCAGTACCTTAAAAGGTAAATTTAATAGAGTGAACCGTGCTTTATGCGATTTTCTGGGCTATTCACGAGCAGAATTATTAGAACTATCATTTGCTGAAATTAGTCATCCTGACGACTGGCAAACACACCGTAATTTAGAGCAAACATTAATCGATAGTGAAGAGTCAAATTTTCAGATAGAAAAGCGTTTTTTGGCAAAAAATGGGCGAATTGTTGATACTCTGCTCAAAGTCGTAGTTGTACGCGATCCTGACAATAAGCCGTTACATTTTAACAATCAAATTGTTGATATTACTGAACGAAAACACATGGAGCAGCAGTTACTCCACGATGCTCTCCATGATTCTCTAACAGGGCTGCCAAATCGAGCATTATTCATGGATCGTTTGGAACAACAGCTCAAAAGAAGTCAACGTCAGGGTGGCTATTTGTTTGCTGTCTTATTTCTGGATTTGGATCGTTTTAAAGTAGTTAATGATAGTGTTGGTCACTTGGTTGGCGATAAGCTACTGATTGAAATTGCTCGTCGTTTAGAAAACTCGGTCGCACCTACTGATACGGTTGCTCGTTTGGGTGGAGATGAATTTACAATTTTGCTGGAAGATATTTCTAGTAAGTCCCAGGCTATTTTAGTGGCAGAGAGTATCTATCAAACCCTGACTTTTCCGTTTAATATCCAGGGATACGAGTTGTTTACCACAGCTAGTATTGGTATTGCCCTGTCTTCTCAAGGATACGACAAGCCAGAAGATATCTTGCGAGATGCCGATCTGACTATGTATAGTGCCAAAGAACATGGCAGAGCAAGATACGAAATATTTGATTATTCGCTGCGCGATCGCGCTTTACAAAGACTGGAATTAGAAACGGATTTGCGTCGGGCATTAGAGCGACAGGAGTTTGAAGTATATTATCAGCCGATTACGTCCTTACCTTTAGGAGTCTTATCGGGTTTTGAGGCTCTCGCTCGCTGGAATCATCCCACTAAAGGTTCGATTAAACCAGCAGATTTTATTCCTGTATGTGAAGAAACTGGTCTAATTATTCCCATAGGTAACTGGTTGCTAAAAGAAGCCTGTATGACCGCACGTAATTGGCAATTAAAGTATCCTGAGCATCCCGAGATTAAGATCAGCGTTAATCTTTCAGCTCAACAATTCCGCGAACCTCAACTAGTGGAAGAGATTGAGAATATTTTGGCAGAAACTGATTTACCAGGGAGGTTTCTTAAATTGGAAATTACCGAAAGCGTCTTGATTGAAAATTTAGAGACGGTTACGGAAATTATTCTTCACCTGAGAAAACAAGATATCCAATTTAGTATTGATGATTTTGGTACAGGATATTCTTCTTTAAGCTATTTACATCGTTTTCCTGTAGATACGATCAAAATCGACCGTTCTTTTGTTAGTCAAATGCAGGCAGATGGTGAAAATTCAGCCATCGTCAAAGCAATTATCACCCTAGCACATATGTTAAACATGGATGTAATTGCCGAAGGTATTGAAACTACCTCTCAACTAGCTCAACTAAAGTTGCTTCAGTGTGAATATGGACAAGGTTTCTTCTTCTCTAAACCTCTATCTCAAGAGCAAGCAGAAGTTTTTATTGCTAACTCATCCCAATAATAATCTAAGTAAGGAATCATACATCGAATAACTTACCAAAATGGGACATTACTATTGCTCCTCTATAGTGGTAGTTTATTTTGACGCAAGTCCCTTACGAAAAACTAATACTTGGAGGATGAATGATGTCGTTGACAGTGGTCGCTATTTTTGAACTAGAACTTACAGACAAGCTTTATAAGGCTATCCAGCGATTTGCTATGGACAATAATATAAGCGAAAAGGAGGCTTTGAGGGCATTAGTCCTTAAAGGGGCTCAAGGTAAAGAAATTGAACCATTAAAAACTGCCTCATAACCATTCGATTTGAGCGAAATTGAATCAAAGCTCGATAGGATAAATAAGCTAAGTGAGGAAGTGATTTTGAAGTTAAGAAGAGCTTCTCTCTAGCAGCTAAATTAAGTTGAAAATTCAATTTGACATAATCACTGGTTAGCGGTAAGAGGCAACCCGTTTTTTTTGTGTCTTTGATTTAAGCGGTTAAATAATTGGGGTATTTTTGTTCCAATTGCACTCGTGTATTGTTTTTATTTATAGTCGTAATTAAGTAAGGATTGAGTAAGAGTGGCGTGTTGATAGGTGGAAGTCGGCGACGAGACGCAGAGACTGAGGGCGTTAGCGTGAAGTTGGGCTAGGCGGACTCGAACCGCCGACTTCCACAATGTCAATGTGACACTCTAACCAACTGAGTTATAGCCCAAAGCAGTAATAGTGATTATATCAACAAAACTAGCAAAATTGCAGATATTCAAATCCTTAAATTTATTTTAAGCTTGTTGCAGGTTATGAGCTAGCATTCTGTAGTATTAGAGAATGCTAGCTTACGAATCTATTTAACTAACTAATGTTATGCAATAACAGTAAAAGTCAGTGCCTTCAATCTAATAAAACGCCAACTTTTTCCCTCACCTGCGTGGAAGCCCTTTGTCCAGTCTCAACAGATTGAAAGTTTGCATAACATCAGCGTCCAAAAAATCGAGATGAGTAATGTCAGAAGGAAACAAGTTTTCTTTTACCCATTACCCCTACATGCGGGCAAGACATGCGGCAAACAGAATCGCCTTTGTTTTGTCCATTACCCAGCCTCAGCAGACTAATTTATTTCTTAGGAATAACTAAACTAACTATCTTCCTTGAGAAAGTCTTTGATCACCTTATGCTCATCAAGCTCTTGGTCTGAAGGATTATTGCGAGCATCAGTAATCAGCCAGTCTAAAGCCGCTGCCTGTAAATCGATCGCCGCACCAGTTTTATCAACGCAATAGCGCCCAAACACCAGTTTATCTACTAGCCGAATGCCTTCCCCTAATTTGGAATATTCAAAAATCACGCTATTGTCTACCGTAGCACCACTACAGATATAGCAGTTAGGACCAATCATCGCAGGACCAATAATCTTGGCTCCATCCTCAATTTTGGTCATGCCGCCAATATACACAGGACCTTCGATGTTTACTTTGTCCCAGTTAACAGCCACATTCAACCCTGTATAAATTCCAGGAGCCACTTCTGTCCCAGGGATATTAACATTTTTAATTTCTCGGGTCAGCACTCCGCGAACAGCATGCCAATAATCGGGAACTTTGCCGATATCAACCCATTCAAAATCCATGGAAACAGCATAAAAAGGAGCCTGCTTGTCCACCAGTTTGGGAAAAAGTTCGCCACCAATGTCATATTCTTGATTGGGCGGAATATAATCAAATATTTCTGGCTCAAAAATATAAATCCCCGTATTTATATCAGTACTTAGAGCCTCTTCTACACTAGGCTTCTCTTGAAAAGATTTGATTTTTCCTGCTTCGTCGGTGACAACCACACCATAGCTTGGTACGTCCTCTTTGGGTACTTTCTTAGTAACTACTGTAGCGATCGCACCATTGGCGCGATGTTTTTTAACTGCCGCAGTGAGGTCAAGATCGATTAGGGCATCACCACACAAAACCACAAAAGTATCATCGAAAAAAGCGTTAAAATCTTGAATTTTTCTCAAGCCCCCCGCAGAACCAACGGCAGCACCAACCAGTTCTCCATCTACGATACTCCCCTCAAAGGAATAGCCAATATCAACCCCAAAACGCTGACCATCACGGAAGTAACCTTCGATCTCATGAGCGAGATGACTTACATTGACCATAATCTGATCAAAACCGTGTTGTCGAAGTAACTCTAAGAGAAACTCCATGACTGGTTTTTGTAAAATCGGAATTAAGGGCTTGGGAATCGTATATGTTATGGGACGAACGCGAGTGCCTTTACCAGCCGCCAAAATCATGGCTTTCATGAAAGCTTCTCCTCAACCAGACTTATAGTAACTATTTAAACTATTCCAGTGTATCAACAATGTCCACTGAAGATTCAAGAGGTCAGACACGAATTTAAGGGACGAATGCTCAAATCTTGATAAAATTCCTCTTGAAATAATTCTACTTTTGACTGCGCCGAAAGCAAGAGTAGCGCCCAAAAAACACCTGCTCTGTCTGAATCTAAATGTTCTGCTGTACTAGCCGATTCTTGAAATTGCCATTTTTGCAATAATTGTTCCCAATCAATATAGTCTTTATCTGCTGCTAATTGAGTTAAGTTTAAATGCAGAAAACTTTCTAACTGAGCCGCCAACTCCGTGAGATTTTCATTATGAGCCAATTGCGCGATCGCTTTAATTGCCGCGCTGCGAGAACGCTTAGAACGACGGGGAGAACTATCGGTGGCTGCCGCTTCCATTTCCGCAGCAATATGTTCTAACTGCTCAATCAACTCAGAAAGGGTCACACGGCGCTTCCTGATGGGCCCAACTGAAGTGCGCCGACGCAAGTGCTGTTCCAAATTAGCTGGAAGAGGCGGTCTTTCTCCTTCTACATAAATTTCGTCTTCAAAAAATTCCTCCTCTTCCATTTCCGCTAGTTCTTCCTCTAGCTGATTAAGGCTATCGGCTTTAAACAGCACCAACATTGATGCCCACAGGAATGCTTGACCAGAACGAGGCAGATCTGCCTCTTGCTGGGTTGATTTAGCTTCGCCAATTAGCCCCAGTTCGGCTAAAAAACGATCAATGATGCTAATCACAGGAACATCCCAAGGATCGATTTCTCCCCGTTGAGCCTGGTTGATTAAATTAGCGATCGCTTCTTGTGCAGGAGTTGTATTCATAATTCATAATTTATAATCCATAATTCAGGGTTTTTACAACTGGGGTGGCAACTTAAATTAAGTTAATTAAAATATATCGATGAAAAAAGAGATTTTGAGAGACTTGTACCTTTACTCAAATATCACATAATGCGATGGCATTCTTTGGGTTCGGCATGTCCGCGCACCGTTAGGGAAATACATTTTTCAGGTATCTATATTTGTTTTGCGTTTTTTTAGGTGGAGCAACTTGTAAAATTCAGAGCCTTTTGTGTCGTTTTTTACATTTCAATTATATTAAAATTATTTCTATTTCTTTTTTCATAAAAAGCGTGTTCTAATGTGTTTTAAATTACATGTATTTTAAAATACATACTATGTATATTTATAAAAACAAAGAAAATAAATGTAGTCTAAAGCACATTAATTTTATTAATAGTATAATGCCTTTTTTATCTTATTAGCTAATTAGTAAATAACATCTCATCTTGATTTAAAGCCATATTTTTCTCATTTTTAATAGCTTAGATATCAATATAGTGCTGGCTTAGCAAGAAGATATAATAAAAATGTATCATGTATCTTACATAAACATATGATTATTTAATCCTATTTTTGATTTATAAACCTTTGTAAAATTGCTTGATTTACCGCTTAAAAAAAATAGTAATATTGCACTTGGATTTTGAAAACTCAAATCAATATTATGAAACTCAAAACTTTAGTGTCAGCTATTACCGCTATCTGCTTTAGCCTTTTTTTAGCAATTGGATTCTTTTCTTCCGCTCCAGCTCTTGCACTAGGAGACTTTAGTCAAACTTGTGATGATGTAAGTATCGGCGGTTCTACTTTGTCCGCTGATTGTAGACGAAGAAATGGTTCTTACAACAGTACTTCGATTAACCTTAATCCTGACATTGAAAATGTTAATGGTAGTCTGAAATGGCAGCCCTCTAACTTCATTGAAACTTGTCGCAATACTGCACTAGCTGGTGGGGGAACAATGGAAGCTGAGTGTAAAACCCGCGATCAAAGATGGGTTAGCACTAGAATCAATCTCGATGACCACATTGCCAATATCGATGGCAATCTTAAGTACGAGTAATTGAGCAGATTACTGCAACTATATATAGTGAGCAGTTAATACTTTAAATATTCAAGTTAAGAAATAATCATGGAGCGATCGCATTTTCCTCAAAGTGCGATCGCTTCTTGATGCAGTCGCTCAAGGGACAAAGGGCTTGCCCGCATGTGCGCGCTGCATCGCTTTTTTAATTTGCACTTATGAGTCATTCTTTAATTCTCGATATTTTGAATCCCAAGACTATCGACGTATTTTGATTATGCTTAAAGTTGAGCGATCGCCTTTTGTGTAGGAGTTGCATTTATAATTCATAATTTAGGGTTTTTACAACTGGGGTGGCAACTTAAATTAAATTAATTAAAATGCATTGATGAAAAATTTATTAGCAACTTTGGCGATCGCTGTTTCTGGAATATCATTATTCGGCAATGGGTATTTATTTTCTCAAGTTTCAGAACTAAAAACAGCCTTGGATTCTCTAACAGAAGTGTCTGATGATGCTAGCAAAAATATCGCCAAACTGGAAACATCACTTGCCGAAACTAACCAAAAGCTCAGGGATCACTCAACTGTTCTGACTTCTAATTTAAATCAATCTAAAGCATTAACCATAGCTAAATCTGGAGCTAATTCTGACCAACAGAATCAGATCCGAAGGCAAAATGGCACAACTGCTGGCAGACAAATCAAGCCTGGTGAATATGTAGCCACAGGTTATGAAAACCAAGTCGAGTTTGAGCTATTATCAGCAAATCGCATTGTGAACCCCAAAACTAATCAAAAAGGTGCGGCGAATTGTGCCTCAAGCCAAAAGCGCCTTAATTTCTTTCAAACTGGCTAGAGGTCGTAATCCAGAAACTAGCGAAGCTTATCGAACTATTA
>JBCCDL010000285.1:0-7238 GCA_039030815.1 Cyanobacteria bacterium P01_A01_bin.83
GGAACTTCATATTGATAAGCCTCAAACCAGTCTGTCCGAGTACTGATATTGCGAATTTCTAGCTCAAAGTCAATGTTGCTGACCTGCTCTAGCTTGGACTGCAATCCCTCACAAAGATGACAACCTGGCTTGCTGTATAGAATTAATTGCATAGCTCAACTCTTAATTATCTTAAGTTGAGAATAACAATTTTTAGGTAGAGCCATAAATTTAATTTATTAAACAATTTCTCCATGATTTGCAAACAAACTAAACCCATCTAAAAATTCAATAGCAGGTAAATGCTCAGCATGAAGTAATTGTTGTTTATCCAAGCGAATATACTTAGGTGGGGCAGACACAACACATACTTTTTCATAAGGAAATATCCAGCCACAACTTTTAGAAAACATTTTAAATGTTAACCATAATTTATCACTATGGTTACAGTTTAAAACTGAAATACAAAAATCAAAATAGCTTCCACAACTACTCCATACATTTGATGATATGCAATTATAAGTAAATTCTGTTTCTGGCTCAAATTCTGTTTTAGGACTAAGTTGATGTTCAATCCACAATATAGAATCCAAATCTACTTTTGCTTCTTCTTCCCAGTTTTCTTCAATTTTATTTTCTATAAAACACCACAAAACGTTTTCAATATTATCTACTATTATTTCTTCTAATGTTGCATATAGTTCAAACCAAAGATATTTTAAACTATTATCATTTAATTGATGTCTAATTTCATTTTTCAAATGTAAAAATATTTTTTTATCTATTAAATTTGCTGCCCCATAACCTAGTTGTTTGTTTGAAAAGGCTGATATTTTCTTTAATGATTCATACGGATTATTGCAAAAAATAATATTTGGATGATTAATGTCAATAATATCATATATATTCTTTATCAAAATGTAGACTTTATTTTGATTTATTTCACGATATTCTAATTTGGTTTTCAACCACTTTTCATGATAGAAAGTAGTCTTTGTTTTCTGTTCTTCCGTTATGCTATTAATCATCATTATTTGATTACAGTTTTTACTTATAATTGATCGCCTGTAGGGTGGGCAAAAATAATAAAAGCAAATTAGCCTTTCAAGAATAGCTTATTGCCCACCAAATTAATCCATAATCAATCAGATTTTCAATACTCCCAATATCAATAATCAATGATGGTGGGCAGCAGATTAATTTTTGTTGTGTCTCGTGATTCTCGAACCTGCCCACCCTACGTTTTGCTCATCAATAAACCAGCCGATATTATTGGCATCATGATCGATGAGGATTGTTCCTGCGTTGGGTACTCCATTTTCGTCGAAGCCTGTGATGGTTGCTTCGGCTAGTTGTCATGTTGGTAGGTCGGTTATTTGGAAATTGATGTCTATTTGGGTATCAGATTGGAGTAAGTCAGACCAGATATTAGTTGCGGTATTATTGAGTTCGTTAATTATTTGAGGTGCTAGGTCATGGCTTGGGAAATCACCGTCGATGAATTGCGAGCTAGATATGCTGCTGGGGAACGTAATTTCGCTGGAGTCGATCTCAATCCCAGTTGTAGTGGGGACTGGATCAAACTGAACCAATGGGATTGGGTCAACAAGAAGATTTTGGACTTGCGAGGAATTAACTTGCGTGGAGCCAATTTGTTTAGAGTCGAACTGAGCCGATGTAATTTGGCGGGAGCTGACTTTTTTGGCGCTAGCTTGATGATGGGTGGGCTGGCTTTCTCTGATTTGAGAAATGCCAATTTGCGGGGTGCCAGCTTGCACGACTGTGTTTTGAGAGGTGCCGATTTGACTGGTGCCGATTTGAGCTATGCCAATCTCACTAATGCCGTTTTGCTCGATGCCGATTTGACTGGGACTTTGGTAGAATGGACTATTTTCATTGGTACTAATTTGACTGGTATCAAAGGAGGTAGCTGTTATGGGGATGCTGCTTTGATTTGGAATACTACTATGTGGGATGGAACTATTGAGCCTGGACCTTATGTCCACAATAGATGAACTAAATTCTTCATCTGCCAGTAGAGATGCATTTATACCTACTGACCTCAATCTCTCTCTGATAGTTTCTGGACTAGTTGTCTCGATACTATCTTGAATATTTTGAGGAAGATCTGAGAGGAAGAGCGATCGCTTGTAAGGTAAGCAAAACAGGGTTAATATCTAATTGCGTTTCAGGTCAAGATGTTTGCTCACCAAAACTAAAATCATTGTTACTCGCAAAATATAGATCACAAGTTAATTTAGCCAGTAACTCCTCTTGTGCTTAATAGAAAAAAGCCATCATTACTATTCAAGAACACCTAGCTACTATCTTTCGTCTGTACCTATAATACTGAGACAAGAAGTAGTGACATAATATCCGATGAAACTCTCTCAGATTAGATCATTTGTCGCAGTTGCTAGATGTGGCAAATTCAGTCAGGCAGCTATTGAATTAGATTTAACTCAACCGACAGTTAGTCATGCGATCGCTAATTTAGAGAGTGAGCTGGGAGTTCAATTACTATTCAGAGGCAAAAAAGGAATTAGTCTAACCCCCGCAGGGGAAAGTATTCTGGTTCATTGCGATCGCCTATTCCAATCTCTTGAGGATATAAAACAGGAAGCCAACCGCTATAAAAGTTTGGGCAGTGGCAAAGTTAGAATTGCTGCTTTTCGGGGAGCCGCAGCTCAACTATTACCCAAAATCAAGGCTCAGTTTGGTCTGAAACATCCTCAAATTGAGATCAAAATTGTTGAAGAGAGAGATTGTCCACAGGTTGAACAAATGGTGTGGGATGGTCAAGCTGATCTGGGTATCACAATTCTACCTACATCAAAAGACCTGGACACCATAGAAGTATTGCGAGACGAATATATTGTTTTAGTGCCGTCAAATCAGCAGGCAATCGCCAATGAAGAGCATTTGAGTTGGACACAGCTAAGAGCAATGCCCATTATTTCTTATCCCAATCAAAACACCTGTTTTAAACAAATCGAGCAATATTTTGCCATGGCAGGTTATCAATTTCAGCCAACAGAACAGGTGCGGGAAAGCGATACCATTGTCAGTCTTGTTGCCGCAGGCGCGGGAGCCGCTATTTTACCCCAGCTCTCAGTATTTCATATTCCCCAGGGTGTTTCTGTCTATCAGTTACCCCAGCCTTTGCAGCGAATTGTTGCTGCTGCAACTCCCAAAAATACTGATTTAGCTCACGCTGTTTGGGCATTTACTGACTTTCTCCAACAGCTCGATCTTAGTCATATTTAACTGTTGACTGTTGACTGTTGACTGTTGACTGTTGACTGTTTTAATTGTCAGCAATTAAATGTTTGTCTACCAGATTGGCAACTTGTTTTGGTTTAACTCGATTGCAACGAGCTTTATCTGGCATCATCACTAATGCAGGAGCTTTTTTACACTGCTTGAGACAGCCTGTCTTTTTGATTGGTATTTCTCCGATTAAACCGCGATCGCCTAAAATACTTTCTAACTCCTGACATACTGTTTTGCCGCCCTTTTTCCAGCAGTTGGATTTTTGACAAATTAATACTTTGGCTTTGGATTTGAGCTTACTATCAAAGATCGGCAATAAGGAAACTGTTTTGCTTTTAACTGGAGGTGTTGATGTCTTCTGAGAAAGTAGGACAACGGTTTTAGCTTCATATTGAATCTTTCCTTTTTGCTTATTTTTCTTGGACTTGCCACTTATTTCTAACTGACAACCACGAGGCAAGCCCGATACTTGTTCTCTGAGCTTTTTAGGAACTTTGATCCAATACTTCCCCTGTTTGGTAACTAGCTTAAGATACTTCAGCTTTTTTTTCTGATAGTCAACTTTAGTTAGTTTGCCACTTAAGTGAAAAGATGAAACGATGCTATTGTCTTTAGTCATAAGAATTAGAAAAATTATTGATACGATCATGATCGTATGATACACACCAACAATTATTCAACCAGTCAATCAACTGATGACGTTCGGCATTAGATTGTCGAATTACGCTCCAGATTTGAGCTACGGTTGTAGGGCTATGTAAATCCACTAATAAAGGTTTATTAGTAGAACATTGACAATCTATTTCTAAATCCTGTAGCCGACGATAGACATCCCAGCGATAAGCCAATTCAACTTCAAGTACGGCACAAGAGTTTTGATTTTTAGCTACAAAATTGGGCGGCTTTACTTGGCGATCGCTCATTTTATTATCTCCTAAGTGCGAATGTGGTTACGAAGTGAACGCAAGTTCCCCGTCCGTTTAGAAGTCCGCGAGGTTCCTGGGGAAACCCCAGGGGGTTATGTCGGACGTGGCGGGGTACTGTTCACAAATTGAGATTAGATATTCTGTATGAATCGCAAATTAATATTATCTGGCTCTTTCCTTAATGCCCAGAGAAAGTAGATTAAAGGCTAATCTCCATGTATATGGAGATACATTCTTCTTCCTAGACAACAAGTAATTACTTAAGATTCGTTTTAGAAGTCTAATCAATTGCACAGCTTATTGATAATTAAACTCAATTGGCTGTCTTGTCAAAATTATACACACTAATCAACAATAAATGTCAACAAAGAATAGATCTTATTTGTTATTGGCTGTAGCACTGCCAATAACCATGCTTTTGGCTTTAATAATCTAACGTCAGTCTTGGCGACTGCTTCAGTAGCGTAAGGAATTGTGGTAATTTTGGTCGGCTTAACTCCACCCTGGACATAGTATTCAGCAATTTTTAGATGATCTGCCACCAAGCGATCACTAAACCAAACCCCACATCTTTCATTAATAACAAGCCAGGATTT
Organism: Cyanobacteria bacterium P01_A01_bin.83; assembly: GCA_039030815.1. Lineage (GTDB taxonomy): Bacteria > Cyanobacteriota > Cyanobacteriia > Cyanobacteriales > Xenococcaceae > Waterburya. The sequence goes on from JBCCDL010000285.1 coordinate 4,775, forward strand.
TTTAACTTTCATTAAAGCGACAAGATATAGATAAAAAATAATTATCATCTTGATCTTGGCTATAAATACGGAGAAAATAGAAATAGCTTTTTGAAACTGCCTAATTGAATTTATTAGAATCTAATTACACTGATGCTGTTGTTGTTCTAACTTAGATTTAACTTGAGTCGATAACTCGAAAGAAGCCTGACTATATAGGCGTTCAAACTCTTGAGTAAAATGCTGCACTACCTTAGAGTTATTAATAATGATTAGAGCTTCATCATTATTTTTATTAGCAGCCTGCGACCAGTTTTGCGATCCAGAAATTATCAACTTACGATCAATAACTGTAAACTTATGATGAAGTTTGTCGCCGCGCTCTAGCCGAGCTATGCCAATAGTGTCGAGTGGATCTATCCAGGGATTGTTGACATTTTCCGCTTGACAGTTTCGGTACAAAGTAATGCCCAACATATCCAACACCTCACTATAGTAACGATAGGCAAAACCAGGGTCAAATACACCTTTAATTTCAATACCCTCTTTGTACTTTCGCTGCAAAACGTCAACTATTTGCTGCTCACTAAAAACAAACAAAGCCAAATCCACAGATTCAGTTGCTTGAGCAATAGTTTTAGCAATCAAACCATTAGTACTGAATTGCCAATCCTTCTGACTAGAAGTAGGGGAAAACTGAAGCGTAATTTGAGTATTATTCCCAGAAATAGATTTAGGTAACCGCCAAGGTTTATCAAGTCCAAATTTGCTATTACTATTAGTAATTCCGCCCCACATATAGTTAAATTCTTCAGTAAAGAGACTAGCTAACTCTGAATTTTTAATCCGCAATAAATGATTGACATTCCCCCTCGTAGCTAATTTATCTAAATCACCGTAAATACCACTAACGGTAAAATTAGCTGACCCAGTAATGACTACCTGTCCATCAACCACCATAAATTTATGATGCATTAAGCCGCTTCCTTTGGAGCCATCAGCAGTATCATCAATTAAAGGTATTCCAGCCTGCTTCAGAATAAATAAAGCATCGCGTTGAGCAATCTCATCCTTACTTAACTTGCGATCGCGATTCAAATCTACTAATTGTCTAAACTGCTCATACTTCAGGCGATCGCGCTGATTTAATTGCTTAATTTCTTGAGGACTAAGTGTACTTAAAGAACGACTATAATTATTATCTAAAATAACTCTTACCCTGACTCCAGAACGATGACTCTTGACTAACTCTTGAGCAACTAAAGGTAAATTAAGCTCTTGAACTGCTAGATCAATTGTCTGCTTTGCTGAGGTGATTTCCCGTATAATTACTGATTCCAAATTATCCCCCGAACGTTCTATTTGACGATAAGGCTCAGTGTATGGTTTGGCTTTACTAAGACGATGATTAAAATAAACTTGGATAAATTCATCCTGAGGTAAACTGTCAAGCTGCTTAGAACTTTTTGTACAGGCTGAAATAAAGATTAAGCAACATAACAAGAGCCATCTGAAGCAATTCATAAATTGGAGTGCGCTGCCAGAAAAATAATTCATCCAGCATAAGCGAATTAACCAATAATTTACTATTTTCTAAAACGGTATAATAGGTAAAATTTTGTAGTTCTGACACCACGGTTATTGGGTGATAAGATACCTGAAGTTTAATTCGCCTGTCACTAAAAGCATAGAGATAGAACCAAAGTATATAACCTATGTCCAAACTAAATATTATTCACGGTAGTTTTCGTTATTTATTATTCTTGACTTTATTATTCTTAGGGGTTTCCCCTGGGCTACAAGCTCAAGAGACGACTAATCCCGCAGACTCAGCAGTAGAATCGACAGAAACTGTAGAGACTGATAATTCCAATTCAGCTCCCAAATTTGACAGTATTTTTAGCATCGAAGGGGGTAAGAGATTAATGACGGAGGCAGATCAGGCAATTGATTCTCAAGAGTTCAGCTTGGCTGCCGAAAAGCTACAGAGTGCCCGACAGGTATATAATCAATTATCAAATTTTTATCTCCAGTTATTTAATAGCTTTTCTGGATTAGATAACGCCGCCGCCGAGTCCCATCGTAAAAAAGCCCTAGAGACAAGTATTGAACGAGATAAAGCTACTTATCAGCTAGCATTAGTGCATCGCTCGCAAAATCAACCAGAGTTATCCATTCCTTTACTAGTGCAAATTGTGACTTCTCAGAGTCCTTTGAGTGGATTAGGCAAACAAGCCTACGAACAACTATTGGAAATTGGCTTTGTCGATGCGCCCATCACTCCTCCTGCTCAACGCGATACTACTCCTCCAGAAGAATCACAGCCCCCTGTTAACCCCCCCGTGGATGTTCCTCCTGCAATTGATGAGGGACAAATTCCTGAGGGACAGCCCACAATTCCTAATCCTCAAACTCCTGGGCAGTAACTTCTATAACATTTGCTCAAGAAGTTGTGTTTAAAATTAAACTTAGGCATCTTTACTTA
>JBCCDL010000286.1:0-7237 GCA_039030815.1 Cyanobacteria bacterium P01_A01_bin.83
TCAGGTAATTTCGGAGGAAGTAGGCTTAAGCCTCGACAGCGTAGATACAGACATGCTGGGAACTGCGGATAAAATTACTATTGATAAAGAAAATACCACTATTGTTTCTGGTTCTGGCAATAGTGCCGACATTGGCAAAAGAGTTGAACAACTCCGTAAACAGTTAGCGGAAACTGACTCTGATTACGATAAAGAAAAGTTACAGGAAAGAATCGCTAAGTTAGCTGGCGGTGTCGCTGTAATTAAGGTAGGCGCAGCAACAGAAACTGAATTAAAAGATCGCAAACTACGAATTGAAGATGCTTTAAATGCAACTAAAGCGGCAGTTGATGAAGGTATTGTCCCTGGTGGCGGAACAACCTTAATTCACCTAGCTAAAAACTTGGCTGAATTTAGAAATCAATTACAAGATACCGAAGAACAGGTTGCTGCGGACATTTTTGCTAAAGCATTGGAAGCTCCCCTGTCTCAATTAGCTTACAATGCTGGGGTTGAAGGCTCGGTAGTCGTGGAAAAAGTTAGAGATACTGAATTTAACGTTGGCTATAATGCCTTAACTGGTGAATTTGGCGACATGATTGCTGGGGGAATTATCGACCCTGCTAAAGTAGTCCGTTCTGCTGTACAGAATGCTGCTTCAATTGCGGGAATGGTTCTGACTACTGAAGCTTTGGTAGTAGAAAAACCAGAACCAGAACCTGCTGCTCCTGCTGGCGGTATGCCTGGCGGCATGGGTGGTATGGGTGGTATGCCTGGCATGGGCGGTATGCCTGGAATGGGTATGATGTAAAATCTTCTCTTCTATCTAATTTAGCCACAATATATTGAGGTATATCTTTATTTAGATTGCCTCTTTTTTTTTGATGGAGATATTAATAACTATTCATTGATCATTATTTACGATTCTATTGCTGGAGATAAGTGATAAATTCAACTAAAAGATTAATTGGATTGACTGGGGGCATCGCTACAGGTAAAACCACCGTCTCTAACTATCTAGCCCAAAAGTATAGTTTGCCTGTGTTAGATGCAGATATTTATGCCAGAGAGGCGGTGCATCAAGATTCTCCCATTCTGCAACGTATTTTTGAACGTTATGGAGATCAGGTTAAATTACCAGATGCCACGTTAAATCGGGCTGCTTTAGGGAAAATTATTTTCAATAACTCTGAGCAAAAAAAATGGCTGGAGGGGCAAATTCACCCCTTTGTACGCGATCGCTTTACTCAAGAACTTGAAGAAATTACAAGTAAGACAGTGGTTCTAGCTATTCCTCTCTTATTTGAGGCTAAATTAACCAACATGGTCACAGAAATCTGGGTCGTTAGTTGCGATCGCGCCTCGCAGATTTCTCGATTGCAGCAACGTAATCATTTAACCCCGCAACAGGCACAAGTCAGAATTGACAGTCAGCTTCCATTAAGAGAAAAAGTTGCTTTAGCAGATGTTGTTTTGCAAAATAATGCCGATCTTGAATATCTATACGATCAAGTAGACTCAGCGATCGCTTTAAATTAAGGGTAAACAATGTCACAAGATAATTATTTTGATCAATCAGTCTTAATAAATATTTTTTAACAATAGTTTCAAAAATGTAAAGCTAGATTAAAAATACTTGCTTTTTAGCAAGATGTAACAATAAATACAGAATTATTTGGTTATATTTAGGTCGTTAGGGTGTATTGATAACATTTGATCGATGACCAAGGTTGTAATGCATTAGCTTAGAGGTTTAATAATGAAACTACAGTTCAGAGGTAATTTATATGAAGCCCCGCAAACAGAATGGAATGTAGCCGAGGGCGAAATCGGCGGAATGTATCGTGGAAAACCCTGGAAGGTTCATCACCTAAAAGAACAACATCGTCATAACTATGCTAAGTCCATATTTACTTATCGTGGAATCCACTACACTAAAAACTAATTAAATAAACCAAATTACTCCAAGACATTTGCTAAATAAATATCTTTGATTTCGATAAATTGAGATATTAGTTAAACTTGGCTAATTAAAAAAAATCTTTATTATTTATAGTCAAATTATAAAACTAATAGAATTGGTCATAATGTTAAATTTATCTCCAAATAGAAACAATCGCATCAACCAAATGCGAGTTGAAAAAATTGATTTAGAAATAAATGATAGAGAAACTAAACTTAAACTACCGCGCCATGTATCATGTTTAGAAAACAAAAGCTATTCATTAAAAAGTCGCAGCACTATAACTGACAAAATTCCTGACGCATGTTCCCTTGACCAAAATTATAATAGTGTTGAGGCAATTAATTTAGCTGTTGATATTATTAAATACCAGTTGCATGATCGCCTTTGCCAGCAAAAGCATTTAGAAAATCTACTTATCAATTTAAAGCATCGTATAGAAGTTGCCCGCGCCACGGGTAATGCTCAACTTGTAAACATTTTGCAGCAGGAATTTAGCGAGTTAACAGCTTAACTTTGATTTAAAATATTTTCTCGTCAATTGCGATTATTTAGTTTAAAACAGTTATTGGACAACAATATTAACTAGCTAAGGTTAGCGAGATATTGGCGTAACCGAAATAAACTCAAAGTCTGACCCAAATTAAGAGGAAGGAGTGAAATTCCCTCCACACGAGACTGTAACCAACCATCACCCCAGTGCCATTCATGAAAACCATCTATGCCTTTACTCAACAATAAACGTAAACTGTGGTCGTCGATTAATTCGACCTGATGTTCAATTTGTACTATTCCCAGAGAACTAATAAAAGTATCCCCCGAGTTTAGGTTATCCGATAAAGAAGTAAAATTTTGTGGCCACATCCATTGTTTAAGGCGATCGCTTTCCAGTAGACTACTCTTTATTAACTGTTCTGAAGCATTGACTTCAATTCGCAAATTACTTTGCTGAAAACTTCCCAACATATTTAAATTAAAATTGTTTTCGTGTATTTGGTGTGAGATTAGTCTAGTTCAATTTTACTAAGAGTTTCAAGGTCAGGTTGCCCGTCGCCAAATGTCGACAAAGGGCTAGTCCACATGTTTTGCCTGACCGCATCCTGCTGTCGAAAATTAACGTTATGGCTTAAGTGCCAAAAATAAAAGTTACACTGTGGCAGGTGAACTCGAAGTAATTTTTACTTCATTAAAAACAACTATGAACAAAAATGCAGCCAGTCAGCTTAGTTCGCCGACAGTACTTGTGGTTGGCAAAGATCGGGCAATACCGATTTCTGATTCTTTAGTAATCGCTTCGCTAAATCAAGTTTATATTTCAATTTTAGAAGCTGCAAAAATTCTAGCTTGGGTGCAACAACATCAACCCGATTTGATTGTGATCGATATTGGCTGGTCACAGATCATCAAGCTTCAACTTATTACTGCTTTGAGGTTGGATTGGCTAACTCGTAACATTCCGATCATAGTAATAACCAGCAATCAAGCCAAACAAATTGACGAGCAAACAACATTGGACTGCGATGCCTTTTTAATTAAGCCTTACGCAATTAAAGATTTAGAGCAAACAATTTGCTCCTTAATTTCAACTCCTGCTTGTTAACAGTACCCCGCGACGTCATTCACTGGTTCGAGGAGACCTCGAACCCCAGGACTTCTAAAAGCGAAGCGAGGCGCACATGCGGGCTTACCTGCATGTGTTGCTTTGACTTCTTAAAGTTGGCGAAGATGCAATTTGAGTAGCTGTAACTAAAATAGTTTAGTAATTTGACTATTGCATTAACAATTTGAAATGACTATATATGAACAATGCAGGAAATATCCGAGCAAACAACTTCACATAATTAAACAATCCTGAAGAGCAATCAAACCCTTGTCAAATGGTAAGCTAACAGTTGCACTAAAAAAAATATTATTAAACAGGAATTAATAAAATGAGTGAAGCAAAGGATACACCATTACTGTTAAGAGCAGCTCGTGGTGAGAAGCTTGAGCGTCCTCCTGTATGGATGATGCGTCAGGCAGGTCGATATATGAAAGCTTATCGTGACATCAGAGAAAAGTATCCTAGCTTCCGCGAACGTTCTGAAATTCCTGAAGTAGCAATTGAAATTTCTTTACAGCCTTGGAAAGCTTTTAAGCCTGATGGGGTAATTATGTTTTCCGATATTGTTACTCCCTTGCCTGGTCTAGGCATCGAAATGGACATCGCCGAAGGGAAAGGACCAATTATCGCCTCGCCTATTCGTACCCAGCAGCAAGTAGATGCTCTGCATGCGCTACAGCCAGAAGAATCTCTGCCTTTTATTAAAACTATTTTACAAAGTTTACGTTCTGAGGTTAATAATCAGTCAACTGTCTTAGGATTTGTCGGCGCTCCTTGGACTCTAGCAGCCTATGCCGTGGAAGGAAAAGGCTCAAAAACCTATTCCAACATCAAACGCATGGCATTTTCCGACCCTACAATTTTACATCAACTGCTTAGTAAGTTAGCAGATGCGATCGCTACTTATATGTGCTATCAAATTGATTGTGGTGCCCAGGCAGTACAAATGTTTGATTCTTGGGCGGGACAGTTGTGTCCTCAAGATTATGAAGTCTTTGCCTTACCCTATCAACAACAGGCATTCCGCAAAGTAAAAGAAAAGCATCCTGATACCCCCTTGATTCTCCTCGTTAGCGGTAGTGCAGGTTTATTAGAACGCATGACTCCTTCTGGTGCAGATATTATTAGTGTTGACTGGACAGTTGACATGGCGGAAGCTAAGCAGAGATTGGGTCAAGAGATGAAAGTACAAGGAAATATCGACCCTGGAGTCTTGTTTGGCTCTCATCAAGTGATTCGCGATCGCATTTTGGACACAATTCGCAAGGCAGGAAATCAAGGACATATCCTTAATTTAGGTCATGGTGTTCTAGTGGGTACTCCTGAAGATAATGTGCGCTATTTCTTTGAAACTGCCAAGCAAGCAGACCAGCTACTAGCACATGCTTAACAGTCAACAGTCAACAGATGATTCTAACAGCTTTGTAGTTAGTTACATTTAGTTGGAATATCTGAAAATCGTCAAAAAAATAAGCAAGAGATGTCAGTTTGTTGTGCAAATCTTGCTTGTTTTAACTGTATGGTATTGGACTATTTAATTAGTATTTATTTACTAAATAAAGCTGGCTTACGGTCAGAATTGCTAGGACTCGATGGTGCAGCGGAGGTACTTTTCAACTGTTGTCCTGTGCCACCATCAGCAGGATCGAGAAAAGGTCGCAGATCGATATTGTCTGGCGATTTACGAGATCCATTATCTTTTTTACTACCACCATTGATTACGTTACCAATTTCTCCTAAAATGCCCTGTCCTGATTGACTATCACCAAAAGTATATACTCCTTGGGTTGAACCTCCATCATCAGCGACTAACAAGTTATCAAAAATCAAGTCACGGGTAAGTTGTGGATCTTGTCCAGGAGGAACGGTCAAAACAATACGACAGTCTGTAGGATCTAGTTGAGTAGTAACGCAGATTGTATCGTAGCCGTTTTCCACTCCAGTAGTTAACTCTAATAATCCATCTTGACGATAGGATTCAAATCTAGCAGTAATTTCATTACAGCGTTTTTGTGGTGTCCAGCCTCCCCCCAACTCACTAGGAATTGCCCAAGGATAGCTCTGGTCAGGTCGACTTTCGGGATAGTACATTACGGTATACTCGCCGTTAACTAGTTCGCAATTGAATCTAGTATCTGCATTCTGAGTTACTGTCGGAGGTTGTGGGACAGAGTCTGAACCACCAGAATCATTAGGGGCATCAATTATGACCTCTGGCGGGTTATTATTTTGGCTTATTACTTGCTGCAACTGTCCAAGATAATCTAGATTCAAATCATCGATCCCTAGTGCATTGACCTTAGTGAAGTCAGCAGCCAGTACAATTGCTCCAGGAAGAGCAATTAGAGAAAGCAAATTTTTTAAATGGTTGTCTATATTCATAAATTGAGGTGCTATTTGCTATTAATCAGAAGAATAGTGCAGGATTAGAGATTTTAAATACGACGAAGGATTAATTTTACAGTCTGTTCCATCTTTAGTTGATGCTTCATTAGTTTTGACGATAATGTAGTGTAAATGTTTCTGAGAAACTCGATAAATGGGTGATAATAACAGACAACTATAGAAAGTCATAGTGTCTTACTAATTAGATAAGTTAGCTAAAAACCAGCAGATTATCAAAAAATAGGGGTTTATAAACAATTGAGTGCCAAACAAAGTTATGTTGTCGCTGCCGAAGCATGGCAAGCATTGGAATCATCGATCATCTACTATCGAGGAAACCCTATCGGTACCTTGGCTGCTTGTGACTACAGCTCACCATCACTAAATTACGATCAGTGTTTTGTGCGAGATTTTGTTCCTGCTGCTCTAATTTTTCTGATAAGAGGCAGGAGCGAAATTGTTCGCAATTTTTTGTTAGAGACTTTAAGGCTTCAAATCAAAGAAAAGCAGTTGGATTTTCTCGAACCTGGTCGAGGTTTGATGCCTGCTAGCTTCAAGGTATTACATCAAGGCAGTGAGGAATTTCTTAAGGCTGATTTTGGCGATCATGCTATTGGTCGAGTTACTCCCGTTGATTCTTGTTTGTGGTGGATGTTTCTGCTGCGAGCATATGTCAAGGCTACAGGCGAAAATTCATTTGCCCATAGTCCTGAGATGCAAAAGGGCATCAGATTAATTATTGAATTATGTCTTTCAGCCAGGTTTGATATGTATCCGACTCTTCTGGTTCCTGATGGGGCTTGCATGATTGATCGTCGGATGGGAATCAATGGACATCCTTTGGAAATTCAGGCTTTATTTCACACCACCCTCAGATGTGCCCAAGAACTACTGCTCTACAACAAAGAAAACGCCAAGATTTTGCAAGCAATTGATAGCAGAATTCCACCTCTAACTAGTCATATCCGCCATAACTACTGGCTTGATTTAGAAAAGCTCAACGTAATCTATCGCTATAATGCCGAAGAATATGGAGAAGATGCTTTAAATCAGTTCAATATCTATGCAGAATCAATTCCTTACGCTGAACTGAGTGAATGGTTTCCCGAACATGGTGGTTACTTGGCAGGTAATTTAGGACCCTCTCATCTCGACTGTAGATTTTTTGCTTTGGGTAATTTGATGGCGATTTTATCTTCTTTGGTGATGCGTCAGCAGGGACAGGTCATTATGCATACGATTGAGCAAAAATGGGAAGATCTTATTGGTTGGATGCCGATGAAAATCTGCTTTCCCGCCCTTAAGAA
>JBCCDL010000287.1:0-7223 GCA_039030815.1 Cyanobacteria bacterium P01_A01_bin.83
CGAAGCTTTGGAGGCATTTCGTACCGCCATGTCTTGAGGACACGGATTCTGAGGTTTCCTCAGAATCGTGAGATGTCCGTATCGTTTTGTTCAGTGGCTCAATCATAATTTAGACGTTTTTAAGGCTTACAAAGCTAGTTTCGGCTTCATTTGGGCTTAGTTTTTGTTTAAGTCCCGCTATTTAGCATTGGAAATTTAATCTGACTAATTTGGTAAAGATAGGTTACTTGCTCAGGGGAGTTACTGGATTAGCAAAGGGAATGCTGCCCAAGACACTCTTTGTTACTCGAAGTCACTAACAATGCTTCAACATTCAGTTAAATTACTGATTCATTATCTTAAATTTTGGAATGTTCCAGTTCCTTATTCCGAGCAAAATTCTTGTCATCAGCGATCGCTTTTTTTCTAAACCATACTTCAATTCAGCAACGCCAAAAAATGTTTTTTCACGTTAGGTAATTTGAAATACCCTGAATCATAAATTGAAGTATATTCCACCCTGCATGAAATCCAATGGCTAGTTCAACGCCTTTGTCCCGAATAGTTATAATAGAGCAGATAACACCAAAAACAAAATAAAAAATAAACAGCCCTATTTCTTCAGGTGATATGAAAATTAAATATGTAAAATGTATACATGCAAAGGCAATACTACTAAATAGAATAGCAAGTAGCTTTTTATGGGTAAAGAAATAGAATCCTTGAAGCAGATAACCTCGAAAAATGAATTCTTCTCCTGAGATTGGAGTAAAGCATCAACAAGCAATATCTGGGGGATTATATGTTCAAGGGGCTTGCACGAGCGAAGGCTGGTGCATTGGATTTCAAGATGGAGAACCACCTTATGCAACTAATGCGCCTGTAGAAAAAATCGATCCTGCTATAATGCCATATCCAAGCGGATTTATAGCTTACAGCGATGGCTCTACCAAACCATTGTAGCCGTCATTTGTATCTATTACTTTAATTCGCTTTTATAAGCTATCTAACCCAGCAACATTTTTTGCTGGGTTAGATAGCAATTTTTATCATACTTTCATGCTAAATGAACTACCTGGTGGTGTAGAAAGCTTGTACAGACAGCTTTCTGATAATGGCTCTGTTGACAATGGTACTTTTTTAAGAGATGTCAACGTGGGTATAGTTACAGGAGCTACTGCTTCCTTTTTTACTCCTTTCTAAAAAGCAGAGAGAAGTACTTGGCAAAAGCAAATAGTTTTTGATAAATAATATACAAAAAACATTTGCTAATGTAATGCTATGCTATTTTTTTTAAGTAACATTACAATAACTTTACTGAAAATTTTGTGATGTTACTTATTTTTAATTTTAGAAAATAAATAAACTATTTAGCAAAACTAGATTAATGTAGGGGAAAGAGAAAGGCACACTTTAGAAACTCTGCTTACTAGCCGCTTAAGCGATCGCGCAATTGTTTTAGGAAAAATGTCTGTGGCAGTTATTTATGCTTGGACTCTGAGTATATTATCAAGTATATCTTTGCTAGTTAAAATTAATATTATTGATGAAAGTCAACAGTTGAAATTTTATCCTATAGATTTCTTTTTCTCTGGTTTAGTCGGTAGTTTACTGTTGTCAATCCTAGTTGCAAGTATAGGTGTTTTAGTTTCCTTCAAAGCAGAAAGTATCAAACAGGCATATAAGAGAGTCACGATGGCGGTTGCTGCCGTAACTTTATTTCCTTCAGTGATGCTGTTGATAGCTGTATTTCTGGTTTCACCATCGATGCAACTAACTGCCGTCAGCATATTACCTCAGAGTAGCTCTGCTTTGGTTATGCTTGGCAGTTTAGCTGTTTTTGATTCAATTTTAATTGCTTGGGTTCTAAAGTTATTCGAGCGATCACACTTGATGTCTGATTGAATTTCTTTTCCATTGAACCGATTGAACAAATTATCTCTTTGGTTAGCAATGGAAGTAAAAATATTCAAGAAATAATTCAGACTATTTTTGCTTTTGTACTAGTTGATCTCAACGATCACCTCAGAGTTGGCTAAATGAGCCAGTCGAGCGCTTGTCTGAGGATCGAGATGTATTTTGACTTGGAATACTTTACTATCTATATTGTCAGCAGGAGCGATGTTAAGTGTATCCCGTTGACCTATTTTAAGAGAACTAATGTGGCTCACTTTCCCTGTAATTTCTCCTGTAAATGCGCCTATTTCGCTGCGAAATGTAGCCGATTGTCCCTTTTTTATGTTACCGATATCACTTTCATGTACTTCGGCAACCACTATCATGCTACTGTTTTGAACCAACTCGACTACCCCATTATCATCAACTATTTCCCCTGGATAGGCATAAATTCTGGTGATTTGTCCGTCAGTAGGTGCTTTAACAGAGCTAAGTCTTAAGTCTTGTTCTGTTTGACTCAAAATAGCGATCGCTTTGTTGACCCGCGCTTGAGCTTTAATTAGGTCTACTTCATTAACTTTCTCTACACTATTTAATATGGCTTCTATTTTAATAATTTGTTCTTGCAAGGTGTTCTTTCTTTGGCTGATGATTCCTTGAACCCGATTAATTTGTTTTTGCAGAGTAAAAGTAGTGAAATTATAGTCAGATTGCGCTTTGAGAAGAGAATTTTGGATCTTATTTGTCGTCAAACGACCAAAACTTGATTCAGACTCAAAGATAACTTCTTCTTGAGCCAATTGCGGATATTGCTTAAATTTACTTTTAGTGTTGCGTAATTTTATCCTTAGACGATCAATTACGGCTTGCCTTTCTGCTTGCTCTGCTATGAGTTGAGTTTTTAACCGAGCGACTTCTGCTTCATTAGCACTAATTTCTTCTTCTAGCTGTGCCTTTACTTGTTTTAAGTAAACAGCATTGGTACTAATATTTCCTTTTAATCCAGCTTTAACATTGGCTAAGTTGGCTTGGGCTATTTTTACTTTCTGACGAGCTAATTTCACAGCAGCATTAGTGCTTTGGTAATTATCTAATAGAGCAATAGTCTGTCCTTTGACAACCTTATCGCCTTCTGTTACGGATAGCTGAGATATTTTTGCCTTGTCTAAATCTTGTGCAAGGGTAAGCTTAATCACCATTGTTTGTGGTTCAATTCGACCTAAAGCCCTAACTGCACTAACACGAAAAGGGTTCACTGTTTTAGTAGTGTCTTTTTGATCAATTGAAATTCTAATAAAAGGGATGACAGCAGCACCGATAAACACTACTAAGCCAGCAACGCAGATATTAACAAGCTTATTATTTTGCCCCGACTTAAACAATAAGCTTGTTAGTCTTGGCTTAAGCATTTTTTTATTTGTTAAAAACTTAATCTGTTTCTGCATTGACGTATTGATAAAAAAATCACCACTAGATACGATTGTACAGCTAAAAATTATATTTAATTCTTTTAAAAATAGTGTTTTATAAAAATACTTTGCTACTTTTGTTATGGCTCATTTAGTTAAGTTTTGCTTTTTGAGAAAATTGGATAGAGTTAAATTACTTAACTCTATCCAATCTATTATCATTTATTATTGTTGTTGAGCTCTTGATTTAAGCATTCTACACTCGCTATATACTGTAACTTATAGTATTAAAATAAACTACGATTAAGAGACCACGAATAACCACCCAAGTCTCGTTTGGGACTCCAGGAATAAGAAGTTAGGGAGCGATAAATGTATCCGCCTTTTACAGCTTTTTTCTCTTTGTTAGTTAATTTTACATTGCTTGCTTGCAAATTTGTCAATTTTAACATTGATTTATCTCCTGAAAACTTTTTGGTTTATTTTAGACAGCAAAAATAGTTTTTACTGCTATTAACTAATATTATTTATGTTTATCAAATAGTCAATATTACTTTGCTATTTAAAAAGTTGTATAATCACTATATATTGTCCTTTTTATTTATGAATCTTTGAACAAACTGGTTAGTTGGTAATTAAGCAAAACAGCAAGCATCTAAATTTATAAGTTGCTCGCTATTAAGAAAGTTTGATGATATATTCACTAATTATTGAAGAATTGACGACCTCTGTTCAAATATGTAGAATCTCAAAATTACTATCTATAGTTACATTAGAAATAAATGCCAGTGTATTTTCTCCCCTTTCGATTAAGGTACTATTATTGTCTGTAGGGCTAAAAGTAAGCTCAGAAGTTGATCCTATTCCTGCGATTGCTAAAGTATCGTGATCTATCTCAAAATCAGAAATAACCGCAACTCCGTGAGTATCCAAAATAAAAGTATCCTTTTCTGTTCCACCTTCTAATATGTTGTAACCTTCGCCTCCTACTAAAACATCATTACCCCTTCCTCCCAGGAGAGTATCATTTCCCTGTTCGCCAAGAAGATAATCATTGCCTCCTAAACCTTCAAAAACATCATCGCCATATTTGCCATAAAAATTTTCGGCATCAGAATTACCAACAAAAAAATCGCTATATTCAGTGCCAATATACTGCGATTCAAAAGAACCAATGGCAGCTTCATCGGCTTGAATTAAACCTGCATCCGTTTGCTCTGATTCCACTGGTAGTGCTGTCTGCTGTAGTATAGAGCGAATTGTTTCAGGAGAAAGATTATCTGCTCCTCCTGCTCTTTCCATCATTAAAGCAATTATTCCTGCAACGTGAGGTGCTGCTGCTGAAGTGCCATTAAAAGGATTAAACGGAGTTTCAGTATCAAACGCAGTAGAAACACCATCAACCGCAAATACATTAGGCTTTTCTCTAGTTATAGGTTCATTCAGTCTATTTCCTTCAGTATCAAATAAAATAGGCGCACCACCCTGACTAGAATATTCTCTTGGTTCTAAAGGATTGTCAATATCGGTTGCACCTACAGTAATGGCATCTTCAGCGTTAGCTGGTCCAAAAACAGTATTGTTAACAGCGTCTTCATCAATGTATTCGTAGTCTGTAGTGCGGTCTGAACCGTTAGCTCTACTAATCCATTTTATTTGATTGGGTGAAGAGCTAGAGTTTGAATCAGTTTGTTTGGCAATTAAGAGATATAGTTCTTCGTCTTCTTGAGAAACATAAGAAAACTCTCGCAAAGAATCGTCTAATGCTGCTTCATTAGGAATCGTAGAAACGCCTACTATATTATTCTCATTAGGAAGCTCTGGACTAGAAAGCAAAAACATTTCATAAGCTGAAGTAGCATTATCTATTGGCTCATCCCAACTAAGAAGTGGATTAATCGTAGTATCTTCCTTGGATATTTGGATATCTTGAAACAGATCTACATTGTTTCCAGGATCGAAATCGTGAGCTTTAAAAGTAATATCTTCTATAGAAAAGGTTTCTCCAGGACGAAACTCGCTTTCGTAAGATATATTGCCATTATTACCAGCAGCAGGAACATAAACAACTCCTTCGGCAACTGCTTTGTCTATTGCCTGTGCAGCTTCACCATCCTGAAAAATTGAGGTGGCAAACTGAGCATCATCGACAATGATATCTACACCAGACTCTACTAAGGAATTAACCGCTTCGGCATAACTTGAATCATTCGTATCAAGAGGGTCTTTACCTTCGTCACCGATAAAGGTATGAAAAGACAATTCAGCACCTGGTGCTATATCATGAACTATTTGCGCTAAGGCTCTACCTTCATCATCTGCAAACGGTGAATCTTGTCCCAGATCTTTGAGAATTTGCACGGGTGTAGTGCTTCCGTCTGGATTATTCTTCCCAGGTAATTCACCACTGGTTACATCATCATCAAGTTTATTTTCTGCATTAAAACTGGTAGAAATAATTCCTACTTTTGTTCCTGTTCCATCTACATTGAAAAGCTGACGAGTAATATCAGCTTCTAATATTTTATCGCCTTCCGTTATTACTCCAACACTCATTTCACTACGATTTTTTTTATTTTTGTGAATTACGAAAAAAATGTATGAAAGTTGATTATAACTGCATCGATAATCAATATACATCAAACTTACAGCCATTTTTTAAATAAAATTTATAAAATTAAACAGTAAAGTATTCGGTATATTTTTTAGCATTTATCATATTAAATCAAGCGCTAATTCGAGTGCAAAGATAAAGACATACAATAAATATAATACTTGCTTCAGTAGTTGTAAAATACAGTATCGAAGGTTTAAAAATAATTTTTAGTTAGTTATTAAACCCATATAGTAAGATGTTAAATTAAAATTTAATATGACTTTAAAAAAAAGCTTTCTTAAAGATTGTGCTTTTATACCTCTTTGCGATGTGATATCGCGTTTTCCAGACAAGTACACATAGCGTTAAAGTTGTCGCGATTTTTGCCCCAACCTATAATTTGGAAAAATACAGAACATTCTGACACAATATGAAAAGATTCCTTTTCAAGCGATATTTTCATTGTTTCTCCCCAACTTCTTATATTTATTGGAATTTTTAGCACTACTGACCGATCGTTGTTTTCAATCAAAGATGCTTTTGGATGTAAGGATAAATATTGATTCACAGCCTCTTGCATTATGTCTTTAAGTATATTTATTGGTCGATTACAATATATTGTTGATTCATAACCTGTTGGCACAATCATTTATCTCCTTAACGTATTGCTTGCTATTACTCTAACAATTTACCTAATTTTGATCGAATAAACTAATTGGATCTAGAATAATTGGATCTAGAATTAATTTCAAATAGCCATGATTTTTTGAATCATGACTTAGCAATATTATGTTTGATATTAATATTGCTAAGTCATAAATTCAATGACTATAACATAGACTTAGCTAAGTGATGCACCTAATGGTCCGCCTGGAATACCAGCTATAGCACCACCTAAAGCGCCTATGCCTGAGGATAGCAAAATTCCCCGACTTGAAGATCCTGCTGCTAATGCAGATAAACTACCAGCTACAGAACCACCTAAAGCACCAAAACCTCCTCCAATTACTTCTTCTGTTTGTTTTTTATTCAACTTTATACTAGGTTTCAAGTCTGTAAGTTCTAACATTTATTTGTCTCCTATATAGTTTGTTCATTGTTTGTAAGTAACAGCTTTTCTTTGCTGTTATTAAGAACTTTACCGAATTAAAACGATTAATCAAGCATTTTTCATTAAATAAAAAGATAAAATATAGTTGATTTTTGTCCTTTAAATAAATTAAGTATTAAATCAATTTTTTTATCCTGACTCTTTTTCTGGCAGGCGATAAGTTTGACTGTAAAATCCAAGATTATCTTCAGCACTCAGCCGTTTGTATAATCCTATATGTTCGAGTAATATC
>JBCCDL010000288.1:0-7215 GCA_039030815.1 Cyanobacteria bacterium P01_A01_bin.83
CCCAAAGCAAATTCTGAAGGTAAACATAAAACTAGTTCATAATCTTCGCCCCCGTAAAGCACCCACTGGGCTGCTGTTTTCTGCCCTACAAGCTCAACCAAACCCGAAAAGATATCTACACAAGAGAAATCAATTACTGCGCCCACTCCACTACAGCGGCAAATTTGTTCAACAGCATCTGCTAGACCATCACTACTATCCATACCTGCGATCGCAATATGTTGAGGAATTTTGTCGAGATAGGGTAAGACATCAAGTCTCGGTTTTGGTCTTTGATGAGCCTGAATTAGTTGTGAGCGTACCTGGGGTTCTAAATCATGTCCAACACTGGAATCGAGCAACAGTTCTAAACCTCCCCGTGACAGCCCATGGCAGCCTGTAACTACAATTACATCTCCTGGGCGAGCTACGTTGCGGCGAATAGCTCGAGCTGGGAAAACTTCTCCCAGGGCGGTGATTGCTAAACTGACCACTGGCGAACGACAGATATCTCCTCCTACCAAAGGAGTCTGATAAGCCCCAAGACAGGCGCTTATTCCTTGATATACCTCTTGTACCCACGACACAGGCTGATCCCCTGGTAAAGACAAACCAACGGTAATTCCTAAAGGAGTTGCCCCCATAGCTGCCAAATCAGATAAATTAGCCGCGGCGCCACGCCACCCGACATCAAAAGCAGAGGTGGTGCGATCGCTAAAATGAACTCCATCGACTAAAACATCAGTAGTAACTACCAAAGATTTATCAGGATGAGTTACTAGAATTGCTCCGTCATCGCCAACTACATCAGGAGGACAAAAACGCTGTAATCTTTCTAATAATCCCTGTTCCCCTAAATCTCTGACTAAAAGAGAATCTTCACTCATTTGTTCTTGGCTTAATGTTATGGAATTCCCGATCAAAGTTTTTAGTCATTAGCTTTTAGCTTTTAGTTTAAATATCCTATCTTTAATACATAATGCTAGATTTACAAGCCAGTCATCAGGTGAGCATTATACTCATCCTGTTGACTGTTGACTGTTGACTGTTGACTGTTGACTGTTGACTGTTGACTGTTAACTGTTAACTGTATCTGGTTCTTTTAAATTTTCTATACCCTCAATAACTTTTGCTGAGATGATTTTGTCTCCTGCGGTCAATTCTTCTAGAATCTCTTTGCCCTTGGTCAAATAACCAAAAACAGAATAGCGTCCATCCATCAGATTGTAACCAGGAGGGGTAATTTCAGTATCAAACTTGAAGAAGAAAAATTGAGAAGACCCGCCATTTGGATCATTAGCAGGGCGAGCCAAGGCTACTGCTCCATAAGCATTAAAGGGAATTGCAGGAACATCCAAATAACGTCCTAGCTCTTCTAAAGTATCTCCATACACGGGTAAATCATCCCCCTTTACCAATACCTCAATGGGAATTGCCCGATATTCGTTTGTTTGAGGATCGATAAAACCATCAGCTTCCCCAGGAGGATCGCCAGCTTGCAAAATATAGAAATCTTCAGCCCGATTAAAGTCTAAGCCATCGTAAAAGCCACGATTAACTAGATCCACGAAGTTGCCTCCATTTACAGGAGCGCTATAACCATCAACTACAATCTCTAAATCACCTTTGTTCGTCTCCAAAGCTACGGTAGCACGACCTAAAAGCTGAGGCAGGTAAGCATATTCTTCTGGTACTTCAAAAGGATATTCCACTACCATTAATTCTTCTAAGTCAGTGACTAAACCTAGCAATTCTCTACGTTCAATGTAGGTTGCTTCACGATCTTTGCTCTCAACAATTTCTTTGAGTTTTTCTGTTCCTTGGCTTAACTGGTCAATTAACGATGCTGCTTGTGCTTGGTCTTCATCAGGAATGGATGCCAGTAGCTTATCCCGACGAGAAGACAGCACATAGCGAGCGTCTTTGAGATCGCGCTTGATGTTTTTCCAACGCTTCCCCCGTAATTGATTAGAAATATCTTCTAAACTTTTTTGCAGTTTTCTCACAGAATCATTGTCTATTGGCAAAGCATATCTCAAAATAGCTTGAGGATCAGTAACTGCATCTCCCTGCGCCAAAATAGCTGATGCCTGCGGCTGCCAAGTAAGTAATGCACTACCAAAAATAACCACCATTGTGATAACAGTTAATACTCGATTAAAACTAAAGCAAAATTTTTGGAGCAATACATATCTCTTTGTGTTCATATTTATATTTTGAAAATCCTACGGATATTAAAAGAAACCAAAGCTACTAAGGTGTATGTTCTTAGTATTTGCTCTCCCTTGTCAACATTTCTTTACTTGTTGTGGTACTCAACTGCTCACAATTCGAGAAGACTAAAAAATAGGCAACTAGAGACTTAAAGACCTCAAGCTAATTAATTCAACTATTGCTACTTCTGTTTTGATCCTGACTGACTCATCCTTTTACAAGCCCGCCATCAGGTACAATTAAATGTCGATCATCTTCGCAAGTATTTTTTAGCTTCATGATTTCTAGTAATGACTTTCGTACAGGAGTTACTGTCGAGCTAGATGGCTCTGTCTGGCGGGTAGTAGAGTTTTTACATGTAAAACCAGGGAAAGGTTCAGCTTTTGTGAGAACTAAGCTAAAGAACGTCCGTACTGGCAATACAGTAGAAAAAACTTTTCGCGCAGGAGAAACTGTCCCCCAGGCAAATTTAGAAAAACGCACCATGCAACATACCTATAAAGACGGTGATGAATTTGTCTTTATGGATATGGAAACTTACGAAGAGACGCGACTTAGTGCCGAAGGTTTGGGTGAACGTATCAATTTCCTGAAAGAGGAAATGGAAGTAAACGTTATTTTCTGGGACGATCAAGTACTTGAAATAGAATTACCGACTTCAGTAGTACTAGAAATCACCGATACCGACCCAGGAGTGAAAGGAGATACTGCTACAGGAGGCACTAAACCCGCAATAGTGGAAACAGGTGCCCAGGTGATGGTGCCACTGTTTATTTCAATCGGCGAAAAAATTAAAGTCGATACCCGCGACGGTTCTTATTTAGGTCGGGAGAATTAACCTTAGCTTTAAAATAGTTCGGCTTACTCAATCTCCCAGATATGCCATAATGCGTAGCTATCTTGAGAGAATGACAAAATTACATTTAATAACGGTTGTATAGTTTGTGTCTATAAATTTTCAAGAACTTCGCGATTTATTGGGAGCGATCTCCCAAACCGACATCACGGAGTTAGTCCTTAAAAACAGTGACTTTGAATTGACGGTACGCAAAGAAAAAGGCTTAGTGGCAGTTCCGCCAGCTTCAATCTCCACTCCCGTACTGGAGACTATTTCCCAGTCAGTAGCGAAAACTCCTGTAACTGCTCCCTCTGAAACTCCTCCAACTCCTGCGGTAGATGATAAAAAGTGGGTTGATGTTACTTCGCCGATGGTGGGAACATTTTATGCTGCCCCTGCACCCGATGAAGACCCTTTTGTCACTGTTGGCGATCGCATTAATAAGGGAGATACGGTGTGTATTATTGAGGCGATGAAACTGATGAATGAAATTGAAGGGGAGGTGACAGGTCAAATTATGGAAATATCGGTTCAAAATGGTGAACCAGTTGAGTTTGGGCAAGTATTAATGCGTGTAAATCCAGATTGAAGGATGAGGAACAAGGAACAAGGAACAAGGAACAAAGGCATAAGTTGGCTGGATGTAAACCAGAGGGATGAGGAATGAGGAACGAGGAACGAGGAACGAGGAACAAAGGCGTAAGTTGGCTGGATGTAAACTAGAGGGATGAGGGATGAGGGATAAGGATTTAATGACTCTATACAGGAATATTACAGGCGGAAATTTGCTATGTTAACGTCATGGAAATTCTGACGATTGTGTTATCGAGTTTGTTATCTTTGGGTGCCAGTGGTGGTTTAATTTTGGATAAAATTGCTCAAGGGCAACTCCGCGATCAAGTTATCGACGTTGAACAGCAAGCAGTAAGGATTGATAATCGACCTAATTATCAGGTGATTCAAGGAAAATTAGATCGAGTCAGAATTGCCAGTAGAGGAGTCAAAATTAAACCTGGTCTGAGAATCGCTGTCGTCGATTTGGAAACAGATCAGGTTGCTCTGAACTTAGCTGAATTAAACTTTAACAATCTTGATGAATTAAGAGAGTCTTTAGAGCAACCTGTGTCGGGATTGGTGCGACTGGTTTTGACGGAAACAGATCTTAATCAGGCTTTGCAGTCTCCTGAAATTTTAGCTCAACTCCAAACTACACTTAACCGTTTGATTGCACGTCGGGCTGGGTCGAGCAATATTAGTTATCAACTATCCGATCTTCGTTTAGAATTGCGTCCTATAAATCGCCTACAAGTAAAATTTAAATTAAATAGAGCCTCATCTAGTACAGATAACAGATCAAATCGAAGTACTGGAACATCTAGGTTCACAAATCGTTCTAGAGAATTAGATATTGCTTTGGAATTAGCATTCCAAATTGCCAATGGAACCACAGTGCGCTTATTAGAACCGATGGGAACTGTTAACAGTCGCCCCCTCTCAGCCAGATTGCTCAAGGGTTTTGCCGAGGGAATTAGCGATCGCCTTGACTTAAGTTCCCTCTCAGCCGACGGAATTATAACCCGTATCTTACAATTAGAGATTGATGAGGATAAATTAGAACTAATCAGTTTTACTAGACTGGAAACTAAGACTCAGTAATTCTCAATTTTGTTGATAGTAAGTATTTCCTTAACTAGGAGCGTAGTCTATGCAGGATCGTCATAAAAATCGTTTTTCTCTAACTGCGCTAGCAGTCATCACTGGGATTATTTTGGCTGCGGGGGGAGGCATTGCCTGGTGGGCAAAATCTAGCCTTGAACAAAAAGCAGAAGTTAATCAACCAAATCCAGCGCCCATTGTTAAACCAGAAATTCCCAATACACCAAAACCAATTACCGAAGAGAAGGTGGTGGAAATTTGCTGGATTGATCCAAAGGGCGAAAGTATTAAATTGGTTACTAACAAGATGACTTTTGCCAAGTCGGTCAAATCGGAGCAGATTTTAACTACTGCCTTGTCAACTCTATTTACTCCTCCCCCCGAAGATTCGACCTACACTACCGCCATACCTCAAGGAACTAAGCTGCTGGATATAACTACTGATAAATCAGGAATTCATCTTGATCTGTCTGGGGAATTTGTTTCTGGTGGCGGTAGTGCCTCCATGAGTAGTCGTTTAGCACAGGTAATTTATACTGCTACTAGTTCAGATAACAGTCGCCCTGTTTGGATCAGCGTTGAAGGTAAACCTCTGACAAGTTTGGGAGAAGAGGGAATTATTGTCAGTCAACCGATGACTAGAGACGATTTTAAAGATAACTTTACCTTGTAACAGTAATTACTAAAATATTTAGTTTGATTTTTATGCTGTCACTGAACTTAATCAACATTTATTATAAATAGCCATTAAATAGCTATTAACTGACATTACGCAAAACAGAAAATTAATGGTTTCAATAGACGCGTGAAGAGCAGATAGAGTAAATCCCTACTCTCTATCTCAGAAGATTTATTCAGTGCCTAGCATTAACTATTAACTTTTAGTTTTATTTGCTTTATTTATAATTGCTTCAAAATACCAATTTAATAAAGGAGCCAACAAACTATGCCACCGATTTAAGATGGTTAATTCTGTTCCTGGGGCGATCGCAAATTTACCTTGATCTACTCCTGTTAAAATTGCTGTTGCTACGGCTGATGCACTCCAAGTTTTAGCTGTAGCAGTTATTTTTTGGGTTTCAATCGGCTTGATTTTATTTTCTGCGGCTAACTGTGGTGTATCTGTATCAGGGGGATAAACTATGGTTATCTTAATCCCTTGAGGCTTTAATTCACCCCGTAAAGATTCTGCCAATCCTCTGAGGGCAAACTTGGAAGGACAGTAAGCACTATATCCATAAATGCCAATTAATCCTGCCCCAGAAGAAATCATTACAATTTGACCCCGATGATTTGCCAACATTGCAGGGAGGGTCGCTCTAATGCTGTATAAAGTACCAAAATAATTAACTGCCATGGTCCGCTCAAAGATGTCTAGAGGAATCTGAGCAAAATAACCTGGGTGAGCCATTCCCGCTGAGGTAATCAATAATTCTGGCGTGCCTAATGTGGCGATCGCCTGTTGAATGGCGTTGGTGATTGACTGTCGATCCGAGACATCAGCGGTGGCGATCTGTACTTGTTGCCCTGGAGTTAAAACAATCTCTTGTTTAGTTTGTTCTAGTTTTTGGCGATCGCGAGCAATCAATGATAGATTAGCTCCCTGTTGTGCTAGAGATTTTGCCAGTGCTTTACCAATTCCACTTGAGCCACCAGTAATAATTACATGTTGATTAAGATATTTCACCAGGAATAATTGATTTACTAAAAGATTAGGCGTTGCTGATTTAAAGTATGAAATTAAAAAGTAATCTTAGGGTAGCTCTTAGCTGCAGGCTGCAAAGCAGCCAAGTCGCGTAAGCGCGACGCTTCATCGCAGAGCGATGTGCGCTTTTAGCTTTTAGCTTTTAGCTTTTTAATTAATTTGCTTAGTCATCAAAACTAAAAAATCATACCTAGATCCAGCAACGCCAAAGATTGCTATCAAAATAATATTGTCAAATCCTATTGAGAAATTATTGAGTAAAGTAGGTCTTTATTTCTCGTCAAAAGCTATAAACAGTGATTAACATAAAATGGCTGCTTTCATCTTCTCGACTTTTATTATGGTGGTCAACCAGTTTCTCACTTTACAACGCCAAATTAAAAAATGGTTTGGTAACTTTACATTAACTACAATCGTGTTTTTAGTTTGCTGTTACTTAGGGTTTGCCGAAAAAGTAAGGGGAAAAAATTGACAAGAATCAGCTTAGTTAAAAGATAAGTTTTTATTTTAGCAAGTATATTTGATATCAGGTTTAATCATAGAAGATTTCTAAATTAAGCCTAATTTGTAGTTCTGAAGAAATCAAGACAAAAAAAGACAGTTTTCTCTAATTTGCTCTACAGTTTCTCTATCGCTTATTCCTAATTTTTCTTGAATAATTAATGCTCCTAATGCTAGGCTAAATGGTTTGGCTATTGCACCCATTTTCTTAGAGAAATTTTCTGCATATTCATCTTCAAATTCTGACGAGCGACCCCCTAAAGGGTTCAGCAGTTGCTCTTTGTTGGGAACCAACAAGACCGCACTGCTTCACCGCGTCGCC
>JBCCDL010000289.1:0-7206 GCA_039030815.1 Cyanobacteria bacterium P01_A01_bin.83
AAACTTAATTCCCTCTTCTTCTAATAAAATCTTTTGTAAATAATCGCCACCGCGACGCTGATTTGAATAAGAAATTTCTCCTTTAGCATTAATGACTCGATGCCAAGGAATATCATCAGCTATGGGTACCCGAAACAAAGCATATCCCACTAAACGAGCTTTACCATGTAGTCCTGCTAAATCGGCAATCTGCCCATAGGTAGCAACTTTACCCCAGGGGATTTTGCGGACAGTGGCATAAATAAGATCGTATTGGGACATTTAAGTATAGCATTACGCATTATGGTGTTTGATATTTTGACTTCTGTTTCATCCCTCATCCCTCATCCTTACGAGCTAGTAACTTAACTTGTCCTAACGCTCTCTACGTACTGCGATATGTTGTGACCCCATGAGATCAAAAGCTAAAATCATGATTCAATCGGCAAGGTAAAGTGAAACTGACTGCCTTTATTTTCTCCATCGCTGGTAGCCCAAATTTGCCCGCCCATCTCATGGATGATCTGGCGACAAATTACTAATCCTAACCCTGTCCCACTAACTGTACGGCGCATAAAGCCTTCGGATTGAGCAAAGCGATTAAAGATAGTTTCTAACAGTTCAGAACTTATCCCACGACCTGTATCACTAATAATTACTTCTAATAGTTCTCGATTGTCTCCCTCTTCTGCTTCTTTATTTTCTATTGCTTTGACAATTTGAGTTTGCACTGTAACTTTGCCGTCAATCGGAGTAAATTTACAGGCATTATCCAATAGCTTAGTTAAAACATTAACCAATCCATCAATGTCAGCCAAAACTTTTGGAGGCTTAGGTGGCAGCACCACTTTGATTTCAGGTAACTGCTTAATTTTAGAGGTGGTTTTGATCTGACGCAGCGCTAAGTTGAGAGCATAATCTAGGGTCAGCAACTCAATATTTTGATATACTTTGCCTGCTTCTAACCGAGAAAGAGTTAGGAAATTCTGAATCAACTGTTCTAATCTATCGCTATCGCTTAAGGCTGTATCTAGCATCATGTGCTTAATATCAGCAGACATATCTGGCTCTGATGCCAAACTTTCGAGACAGATTCTAATTGTAGTTAGAGGAGTTCGCAACTCATGTCCAACAATCGCAATTAAATTGTTCTGAATGCGCTCTACTGCTTCTAATTGGGTATTTAATTCTAATAAATTTGTATAAGAACTAGCTTGGGTTAAAGCTGCTCCCGCACTGGTGGCAACGGCTTCAATCAAAGCTACATCTTCTGTCCGCCAGCGAAAGTCATTGCTGACTCCATGATGTAACTCTAGCATTCCCAGCAAGGTTCCTTGGTAGCGAATCGAAACCATCAGCCAAGACTTGATGCCTGCTCGTGAAATCTTATCTTTGAGGACGGAATTATGATTTAAATAGGCATTATTAGTGACATCATCAATAATCAAGCTTGCCCTTTGAGCTTGAGCAGTAATAAATAAAGGATTATCCGCAGTTAACCAGATTTCTCCCACCAGAGAAGCCATGGAATCTGGTACAGCTTCGTATTTTATCTGTACTTTAGTATCCCCTGGATTTAGACAATAAAGTAAGCAGCGGCACTGTGGAAACGCTTTACCAAGCTCTTTAACGGTGTTGGTGAGAATTGAATCTGGCTCTAGAGAACTACGTTGCGCGGCAGCAATTTTGTTACTCAAAACCTCTTTACGTTCTGCCGTAGCGATCGCTTTATAGGCTTTAATTAGTTTATACTGCCCAGCCTGGAGATACGTTACCAAACTCTGAGTAAAAACACCTAAATCGATTGACTGATTAGCTAATTTGGATAAAGATCTATTCTTTCTTTTGGTGACAAATAGCTTACGCGCCTGTTCTGTCTTTTCTTTTAACTCGGGACGAAAATTGGTAATTCGCCCTAACAGCCAGTCCGCTGCACTGTAGGCAATATCACGATCAAAAGTCCAAATCCCTTCGTATCTTTCCCCTTGCTCTCTTACTGAAGGTAAATTTCCCATGTCTTGCACCGCTAGTTTTTCGGTAGCCGCCAAACAAGCTGAGTAACCTTGACCAATAATAACTAAATATCTTTCTCCTGCTAATGTATCGGTAGCTTCTAAGGGAATAGTTTCATATTGGGAACTATCTACGGCAAAACTTGACTCAGCAGCAGGCACTCCCATCACATATATATGCTTACTTCTAGCCGCCATTTGCTCAAAACGACCCTCATAGCTTTTAAAATATTTTTCTTGCTGGAAATTAGCAATTACCAAATATTCCTCGTTATCGGTCAAGATCAAATCTTGCATCGCACGAGCCAAGGCGGTCAAAGATGACTTGAAATATATTTGGGGACGTAGCTCACCATATTCAGTTACTAAATCCCAAAGTAGAGAATTAGTCAAGTTCACCTTATTTTTCACCGCAACTACCTACAATCATTTTCTCTTTGGAGATACTTAGAAGAAACTGACAACTTCTCAGCCTTCTATCGAACAATTTATTTTAGACCTACTAAAAACGGCTTGACTCAAATCTGTTCCCGACAAAATAGCTTGATCCAGATTAGTGCTACTTAAATTCGTCCCGTTGAGATTAGCTCCTGTGAGAATAGTTCCGCTGAGATTAGCTCCTGTTAAATCGGCATCACTTAAATCGGCATAGCTCAGATTTGCCCCTGATAAGTCGGCATCACGCAAGTTTGTCTTTACCAGTGAGGCTAAACGCATCTCTGCACCTCGAAGAACTGATTGAGATAGATTTGCCTCAGTTAAATTAGCACAGATTAGTAACGCATTACGGCAGTTTGTTTGGCTCAAACTCGCCTGGCTAAGGTCTGATCGCCACAAGGTGGCTTTTTCAAGGCTACTTTCACTTAAGTTAGCTCGCTGTAACACAGTACGACTCAAGTTAGTTTCTGCTAAATTAGCTCCCCAAAATTTGGCGTCAGCTAATCTAACATCAGCTAGGGAACCTTTAACTAGTCTGATTTGACTAAAATCGCGTTTACCTGATTGATACTCTTCAAGTAGTCGCAGAGCATCAATCACCTTAGTTTTAAATTGGTATGGATCTAAATAAAACATTTAATCCCGAGTTAATCAGCCTCCAAAGCTAATGATATGGATGGTAATTAGTGTATTCAAATAATTAAGCAAATTTTTTTAAATCTTAAGTCGAAAGCTAGCCTAAAATTTAAGTCTCTAGCTAACAGAGACGGCAGTAAACACTGATAAGACAACTATAGATAGAGCGATCGCACCCCAAACTAAGTAGCCACGCTTTTCCACCGAAGAAGGTGACTCAGCATAGTACATAGCTGGCTCTTTAGCAAAATTGTTCATAATTCCGTTTTCGTCAGAAACAGTAGTCATAGTTTTCAACCTTTTTGTTAATTTATGTAAATAATATTAACAGATTTGTAACAAAAACACGAAAATCCTTGACATATTTTATTTTTATTTAAGATATTGAGCAGCTTTGGGATTTTTAATTAGTGGTTTTAGAAACCGAATCAAAGACAATGATCTCAATATATTCCTCATTCCTCGTTCCTCATCTTTCATCCCTCAAAGAAGAGTCGCTATATTATTTATTGAAGCCACGTCCACTTAGCAAATAAATGTTTGTCATTAACTGTGAACCGTAGTTATCGACCAGAGACCACCGCCCATGTCCGCATTACTCAACAGTCCATCTCTATGGGAAAGATTGAGGGAGAAGTAAAGGCTGCTGAATATGAATGGCAGTTTAGATGGCGTTTTCGTCAAAGAAGATTATCTGTTCAACCATCTCTTGGTAGAGCCTTGATTCAAGAGCCTCTAGAACGTTTTCTTGAGCGCTGCGACCATCAATTAGAGGCAGGTGGTGACTATACTTTCACCGTCAGAAGTAAAATGTAATGTAATTCGAGGTGTAAGACTAATTGCTACAAAAAGAATCGTTTTGGTTAGTGGTTAGTGGTTAGTGGTTAGTTGATTTAGATATCTTTCAATTAAGATGATTGCCACAATATCATCTACAGGACGGGAGGGGATACGTAGACTTTGGGGGATGATGCGCTGTAATCCTTGGGGAGGGTAGAATGACCAATAGCGATCGCGGGCTTCTAAGGTACTATTAGACTCATTAACCCTCACTACAGTTATATCTTTTAAATTTGATTCAATTTGCTGTTGCCAAGCCGTAGAAGTAGTGCCATCCCCCATAACTATTAGATCTACCCTATATTGAGCATTTAATTGTTCAAGAGTTGCGATCGCCTGCTCAGAATCGATCACCTGATGATAGATAGTCTGCTGCCTATTAGCGATTGCTATGCCGCACTTGTCCCGCCCAGGATCGAAACCGAGAATGGTCAGAGTTTCCACTTTAGATTAATTACAAAATAATTATTTATTTCAAGTGCTGAAAATAACTTTGCCATTCTGTATCACCACAAAATCAAGTTTCAAAGGTCCTGCGGTATAGGTATTCTCAGACACAACTGCTTTAATTTCCTTGACAGGTTCCGTTGCTTGTGTAACCTTGTTAACAAAATTGACCAGATTTTCCACCTTATTATCGCCTATTTCAATATCACCTACAATTCCTGCTCGTTGTGCCCGAAACTTAGACACTGCCAATAACCAGTTTAATCTTTCTTGAACTTCTTGCCGATTAATATTTTGGGAATCAATAGACACCGTAGCGATTTCTTCTTCTGCCTGGAAAATCTGTTGATTGAGAGCCAAATCAGCAAACACCCTAATTTCTTTTTCTCCCTGGACATAATTACCCGCAGACAAAATTCGGATCACATAGTCTTGTCCGTCCTCAATTTGAGATATAAGTTGTTCTACTTGAGATTTAGTGATGCTAACAACCCGTTGCTGAGATTTCGACCCTTGAAACTGAGTAGCTTTGACAGCATTATTATTAGCCTGTCTCAATAAACTATCAATAGCTGATTTTGCAGCATTAGGATCGACTATTCTGACTACTGCTGAAGATAGTACCTGACCGCGAAATACGGCAATTTTCTTTTCCCTCAGTTCCTGATACGACTCTTCTAAGACAGCGACATTGCGAGACAAAAAGCTAAGCTGAGATTCAAGCTGTTCTAACCTTTTAGTTCGCAACTCCAAACTAACCTCAGCAGTGGCGATCGCCTGATCGAGTTGGGCAATAGATTGATCCCTTTCTTGGACTTGAGTTTGCAAAAGCTGTTGCTGTTCTTCTAGCTCTTTGAGCCTCACCTCTTTTTGCGACAAAACTAAATCTTGTTCGCTAATTTGTTGTTCTCGTTGTTGAAGTTGCGTCTGTAGCTCTTGACTTTGCTGTTGAAGTTGTGCCAATTGTTCTTGACGTTTCTCTCTTTCCGTTAGTAGACTGTCCAACTCTTGGCGTAACTTTTGAGCCTGATCAGAAATTTGCTTAACCTGCTGTTTTGATTGCTCAAAATCTTGGTTAATAGCATTAAGATTTATCACCGCCTGGCTTTGCTGCTCTTTAACCTTCGCTAACTGTTGCTGAACCTGTTTTTGCTCAGCTTTAGCTTGAGCCAATTCACCCTTTAGCTGCCGTCTTTGCTTAAGAATATCATCAAGCTGAAATACTCCTCTTCTGAGGGAACCACTCAAACCAAAGAGGATACCCAAGGTGAGAGCCGAAATAGACATACCCGTAATCACCGTAATCAGCATTGCTGTTTGACGGGGACGAAGGTTAAACAATCTCAGCCTAGCTTTACCTATTTTCGTCCCTACGCGATCGCCAAATGCCGCAACGATCCCGCCCAGAAGAAAAATTGCTGCAATCAGAATATAACCACTGGTCATTAGAAGTGATATGGATAAATTAGTACGGAAATTAGCTTTTCTAGGCTATTTTTAGCTATCTAGTCACCAGTACTATTATTTGTCTGCTAGACCATTTTAGGCAAATTGTTGACTTAACGCTACAGGATTATGCACCGTAATTTTTTTCTTATGAATAGAAACTAGTTGCCTGTCTCGTAGATCTCCCAGAAGTCTAGTGACAGTAACTCTTGTAGAGCCAATGGCTTCGGCGATCGCCTGGTGGGATAACTTTAAATCAATTTTAATGCCTTCTGTAGTTGGAGTCCCAAAGTCACGACACAATATTAGTAGGAAACTAACCAACCGCGACCCCATATCTCGATGAGCTAGGGTTTCAATCATCATTTCCGTTTGTAAGATACGGGAAGACAATCCCCGCAGCATCAACATTGATAATTCAGGATTTTCTTTGAGGGCTTTTTCCACCTGCTCAATTGGTGCTGATAGTAGTTCGACAGAAGTAAAAGCAACAGCATGGTAAAAGCGATCGCTTTTTTGACCAGTAATCAGTGAGAGTACGCCGAACACGGTATTTTCCCTTAATAGCGCCACAGTGATTTCTTCCCCTGCCTCATAAACACGAGATAGCTTTACCGCACCTTTTAATAAAAAGTAAACTCGTTCGGCAGGGTCGCCAGGGAAAAAAATAGTTTTGCCGCGTTCAAAACTCTCTACAATCGGGGGAAAAGAACCGCGACCAAGTTTACGGAATACGGAGGCGAGGGGCTGATTCTGTGTCAAAGGAAGTTCCATATAACCTACGATCTAAGCTAAATATTTAGGGATGATTAGTTAATTTATTTTAATATTAGTCACATATTCTCATAATACAACCTCATTTTTTTGCTCATCAATATTATTTGGCAGTTTTAGTCCAATATTTCGCAAAAGAGACTCATTTTGAAGTTATCAGCTCTAAATTCTATTTTGCTTGAGCAGAGACAAGTTTGCCCGTATTGACTGTAATTTAGCTTACATTAGGAAAAAAACTTGAGTATATATTTATCAAAAAGCTAATAGCTAATAGCTATTAGCTTTGGTTTAACTGCTAAAAGCGTTACTGAGTAAAGGCTCCAGCCTCTTTTATTGTCATCAATTAAGCTAATGGCTGGGGGAATCCCTTTATTTAATGACATCAATCTTGCTAAACCATAGAGTTACATCACTGATTATCAATAGCCAGAGACATTGGAGATTGCAGACAATGAGGATTAAGGAAATAGGATGGGAAGAACCTAAACATAGGACAAAATTTGGATACAGAAGCAAGATTCACTTTTCTAAACCTACAAAAATCTAAAAATGAACAAAGCAAGAATCTTTGAACCTTTAATCGGTAAAACTATTACTCAAATAGAACGTCTTGCTGTTGTTGAGGAGGATGAGA
>JBCCDL010000290.1:0-7202 GCA_039030815.1 Cyanobacteria bacterium P01_A01_bin.83
AGGAGAAAAATATGACTAATCAATCTGCACAGGATCTAGAATCTAAAATTGTTGCTCGTGCTTTAAAAGATGAGTCCTTTAAGCAACAAATACTTAGTGATTCAAAGTTCGCTAAAGAAGAATATGAAAAAGAGTTAGGGCAAAAACTTCCCGCCCAACTTCAAGTAAAAGTACTTCAGGAAGATGCCAATACAGCCTATGTTGTTCTTCCCTATATCAGTCCAGATGAAAATCTGACGGAAGAGCAATTAGAAGCTGTGGCAAGTGGTTTTGTAATTAGCCTTCCTTGTACGTTTGGCTCGGCAACTATCACAGATGGTGTCAATATCAGCTAAAGGAATATTTAGACGAGATATTGTTAGTTAAATCTAGCCAATATCTTCAACAACCAAAAACTCTTAATTTGCTGAAGCCTTAGTTGTCCTGTGTATATAATATCTGCGTTTTGGATAGTATATACAACTCACTAAAGCAATAGTAAATGCTAAGTACTTCAGCAAATTATCCAGAAAAGAAAGTTGACAAACAACCTAAAACTTTTCTGCAAACTAAAGTTACTAAGGAGAATATTATACCAAAATACATGACACAAAAAATGAGTTATGGTACGCATCAAGCAATTACCTATTATCGAAAGCAAAAGAACGATCATCCAAATCATAGTGAGACAGGTGCATTTACCACAGCTGCTAAACAAAACTATGCAAATTCTAATAATCTTAAGGTCAGCGAAGTAGAAGCAGGTAAATATCACAGTGGTCAAGGTGTACCAACGGGCGGAACAACACGCAAAATTTAGTGTCAGTATGCCCTTTTTGATTAAGCTAATGCGTCATTTTAGTCAGCAAATTTCGCGATTATTCTAATATGACTAGCAGTGAGAAATTGTTGTAGCGATCGCTCACTGCTGGTTATTTCTATAAGTTTTCATGCAAATATTTATCTAAATAATTCGCTTTTTTAATAATATGCAAGTTTTGCCAGAATATTTAATTAAAATCGTAGAAAGATCAAGCACAATTTCCGAACGCTTGCACAATAAAGTCTTATTCAATTCAACACCAAATAACGACAATCTTATCAATTCTAGAATTAATAATTGGAGCCAGACTGTAGCAGAGGGAAATCAAGAAAAATTTGCCAAGCGTTTGGCTTGGGATGGTTTAGATGCAAACATTATACGTAGAGTACTTGGTTCTGTTCGTCTAGCTAACGAGCAGAATTTACCAGCTTGGACAGAAACCTTCAAGGCAGCTTTAGAAGCTGCTGAATTAGAACCTTCGGCAGCTTTAGAAAACAAATTTTTAAATTCTGAGCAGCCACTACCTTTTGAAGAGCTTTTTTTGTCCTTTATCTATGTCGCCCGACAAAAAGTAAAGGCTAAAACTGGCTCTAGCTACTTGTTACTTTCATCAGAAGCTCACGCTAACTTAGAACGTTATTTACTAAAATCATTAACTTCTCTTGGTTCGCGAGCAATAGGAATCGACTTCCAAATATTCAGAGCATACGAGCAACCAACTTTAAATCGCTGGTTGGGGCAATTTCAGGGTTCTCATTCAAGAAAACAGTACGACAAATTCATTAATAAAATGTTGTCAGGAGAACTACTGTCATTTTTTCAAGAATACAGTGTATTGGCACGGTTAACAGCGACAGTAACAGATTTTTGGATTAATAATACCTGTGAATTTATCCAACGATTAGCATCAGACTGGTCGGACATCCAAACAACTTTTCAAGAGAGTGGGGAGCTGGGGAAAGTTATTGCCATTCAGACAGGTCTTTCCGACCTCCATCATAACGGGCGATCGGTCATTGCAGTTAGCTTTACTTCTGGTTTGAAGCTAATTTATAAACCTAAAGACTTAAGCTTAGATGAAGCTTTTTTTCAGCTATTAGATTGGCTGAATAGAAAAGGGATTCCTCAACCTCTGAAACTGCTTCAATTGCTCAATCGCTCCCACTATGGCTGGGTTGAATATGTAGAACATTTACCTTGTCCAGACAAACAGGCTGCAATGCGGTATTATCAACGCTCAGGAATGATATTATGCCTGCTGTACGCGCTTTCAGGTGGAGACTTTCATCGGGAAAATATTATTGCCTGTGGAGAACAGCCAGTCTTAATTGACTTAGAAATGCTCATGTCTGCGGTACCTCGGGAAGAAGAAAGTCTCGACGGGAAGACAAATGCTTTAGATCTGGCTTTTGAGCAGTTTACTTACTCTGTATTGAGTACCAGCTTTTTACCAAAATGGGAGTTGGGACGAGATGGATTAGTATATGATGCTAGCGGTCTAGGCGGATCTGGGGGGCAACAAACTCATTTTTGTAAGTCAGTATGGCAAAACATTAATACTGACGGCATGGTTTTACATCAGGAGTATGTCAAAACCATGCCAAAATCAAATCTACCAATGCTAAATGACATTCGTTTATCACCCAATGATTATGTAGAAGAACTGGTGGATGGTTTTTGCCAAATGTATCAGTTTTTGATTGCACATCGAGAAACACTTTTGGCTGTCAATAGTCCCTTGGCAAAGTTAGCACATCAACGAATTCGTTCTATTTTCCGCCCTTCTCAAGTCTATGCTTCACTGATCGAGCAAACCCTACAGCCAAAATATCTACGAGATGGTGTTGACTTCAGTATTGCTTTAGATATTTTGAGTAAATCATTATTAAAATTTGCCAGCAAACCGAATACTTGGCAAATTGTAGCGGCAGAAACACAAGCATTAGCACATTTAGATATTCCCTTGTTTACTGCTTACCCGAATCAAGATGATTTGAAACTTAACCCCCATCAATCTGTGAAACGATATTTCGTCGAACCTAGTTATGACCTGGTGATCAATCGTCTCAGCCAGCTCGATCGCCATGACTTAGAACGACAAATTAGCTTTATTCGTAGTTCTTTGTATACCCGTATTGCCAGCGAAGTCGAGCAGCCGCGATCGCTCTTTGGGTATACTCCACTGCATTTTGAGACTATATATAAGCTAACTAAAAAATCATTGATCCAGCAAGCACTCGAACTTGCGCGAGAATTGCAACAACGTGCAGTACGTGCCACCGATGGTAGCGTTACTTGGATGGGGATGGATTATCTGCCGTCTGCTGGACGGCTACAGCAGAAACCGATGAGTTATGACTTTTATGATGGTAGTTCTGGGGTAGCTCTATTTCTGTCTGCATTAGCCAAAGTTACCGAGAGTAAGGAATTTCGCGACTTAGCTTTAGGTGCGCTGCAACCTATCCGCAATCTGCTACAGAACTTAAACTCTATACGCGAACAGACAATTATCAAACAAATTGGTATTGGCGGAGGCAAAGGTATAGGCTCAATTATTTACACCCTAGTGCAGAGTAGCCACTTTTTGGCAGAACCCCTTCTTTTACAGGATGCTCGACAATTAGCTTTGCAGATCGACCCGATAGCTATTGCTGCCGATAAAAAGTTTGACATTGTATCTGGGACAGCAGGTACGATTTTGGGGTTGCTCGCGTTGTACGACACTACTGAGGATTCAACGGTTTTAGAACTAGCTAAATCTTGTGGTTATCATCTGCTAAATCATCGTGTAGCCAGCGATACTGGATATAGAGCTTGGGCTACCGTCAATGGAAAGCTTCTAACTGGTTTTTCTCACGGTGCGGCTGGTATTGCCTATGCTTTACTGCGATTGTATGCCGTTGCTAGCGATCCAACTTTTCTGCAAGGGGCTGAGGAGGCTATAGCTTACGAGGGCAGCGTTTTTGACTCGCCAGCGCAAAACTGGCCCGATCTTAGAGCAGAAAAGCTAAGATTTAGTATGAGCTGGTGTAACGGTGCTCCTGGTATTGGTCTAGCTCGCTTAGGTAGTTTGGCAATTCTCGATACTCCAGAAATTCGACAAAATATTGAAGTCGCCTTGCAGACTACACACAAATTCTCCTTTCCAGACATTGACCATCTCTGCTGCGGTAATTTTGGTCGCATTGAAATGCTGTTGGTAGCGGCTGAAAAACTAGAGCGAACAGAGCTTTTAAACATAGCTCAACAGCGTGCTGCCTATGTTTTAGATCAAGCCAAAAAAATTGGCTCTTTTCAAATATTTCCCAAACATTGCCCAGGTCTTTACAATCCTGGTTTTTTCCAAGGAACTGCCGGTATTGGCTATGAGTTATTACGATTGGCAGATCGAGAACAGTTTCCCTCCGTGCTGCTATGGGAGTAAAGACTAAAACTTGTCACTACCGATAAAACATTTACATGCTTTTAGACACATGAACCCAGAAAACATTTCCTTATCGTCGATAGTTCCCCCCTCCACTGTCAGTCATGCAGCCGATAAATTTTCAGAATCCAATTTACCGTTTTACCGCCGACTGGGGCGAACCGATCTCACAGTTAGTTGTCTTGGTTTGGGTGGAGGCGGCGGTATTTCGAGTGAAGATACTCTTTACGCCTTTGAGCAAGGAATCAACTATTTTTTCTATTCCAGCGATTTACACCACTTTATGTATAGTTCCATGTCTGATGCATTGCGTCAATTATGCGGGCGTGGCTCAAAAGTGCGCGAACAAGTGGTGCTAGCAACTGTAACCTACATCAAAAGCCCTCAAGCAGTGACTGCTCTTTTATTAGATCGGTTTATGGAACTAGGAATTGACTATATTGATATATTTTTTTGGGGCTGGATAGGTGCTAATGACGGACAAGTTTTACAGGATTGTTTGCAGCTTTCTCCCGATCTTAAAAGCAGTAATTCTTTTTACAAGCATGCGATCGAGGAATTACTAGGTACCTCAGAACGATTAAAAAAAATGGGAGCTGTGCGCTACATTGGTGCTTCGTTTCACCATCTCAATCTGGCTAGACAGTGGTTGCATAGCCCACTGTTAGATGTAGTTATGGTCAGACACAATGCAGGTTATCGTTCTGCTCAAAGCCAGATTTTCAACCAACTGAATTCTCAAGACTTACAGCGAGCTGGAATTGTCACTTTCAAGTCTACTAGCTGTCATTCTGGTAGGCTTTGGGAAATTCCTGCGGGTTTACCGACTCGATGTTGGCAACTAAAAGCACCCGATTTATATCGCTATTCTTTGTCTCAAAATTGTGTAGACCTCTGCTTAACGGGTGTGCGAAATCGCCAAGAAATTGATGAGGCGATCTCAGGTGTCAAATTGGGCAAATTGACGGGGGATGAAATAGACTATCTCAACCTTTATGGGGACTTACACCAAAATCGCGTGGCAATTGAAAATATTCCACCAGAAAGACTTATTTACCGCAATTAAATTAATGTCGAAGTTGTTAAATTATTTTTGACAAGTTTGTGTTGAGAAAAGGACATAATTAAAGACAACTCAATATACTTAATGTTTTCTTCCTACTTAATGGACTTGTTGTAAAATAACATTTTAATTGCTGAAAGCTTTACAGCTAGACGATTTGATAATTTCCGAGTTCACCATAGCTATAAGCTTTATATATCAGGAATTTGAATTATTTTTATAGCTTATTCCACAATAGCTCTAATCTAATCAAAACATCTTGTATTTTATTTTTTAAAATCCACTTTAATTAATAACCTACTCTAAATCAAAGTGGATTTTCGATGTAATAGCCATCCTAAAAATAAATTGTGTTTCATATCAGAGGTAAGTTATTGAACCGTCAAAATTTTGTTCTCTTAATACCTAAATATAGTTAATTATCAAACTCAGATTCTCTCTATATGATTTTTATAGACAGGTAAAAAAACTATTCTAAAAAGCAAAGATATGATGAAAGATTGGAAGGTTGCTAACTACGTTGATTCAGGTTTAAACAATAAAGAAACTTGGGTTTATTATAAAAATTCTAAGTTTCCAGACATTCACTTTAGCCGAAGTGTAACACACTCAGATGGTAGCAAAGATCACATTGCTACAGATGATAAAAAATATTACTACTACGGAAAAAGCAATAGTTTTAATACAAACGTTTCAAGTACAACCAGTAAAAAATTAAAAGACGCATGGAAAGACTATTTTACTGTCCGTTAAATCAGATAAACCGAACTTTTCTGTTAGGAGGTACAATTCAATGAGCGATACTTTAGTAGAACAAAAACTAAACAAAGGAACTGGTGGGATTTTTGATCCTATTGATGAGCGAGATAAATCTCAAGACATAGACCTACCAGATCGAGATAGCTTAGAGAAAGCTGTGGATTTACGAAAGTGGTGTTCCCCAATTGAAGACCAAGGACAAATAAATTCCTGTACAGCCCATGCAGCGATCGCATTAATGGAGTACTATCAGAAAAAGTGTTTTGGAAAGCATCTTGATGCCTCTAGACTATTCCTCTACAAAGTGACCAGAAACTTACTTGGTTATCAGGAAGATAGAGGGGCTAATGCTAGAACTACTATGAAAGCACTGAGACTGTTTGGTGTGCCACCAGAAGAGCATTGGAAATACGACCCAACGAAACTTTATGAAGAACCTCCTGCTTTTTGTTATGCTCTTGCCAGTTACTATCAAGCTTTAGAATATTTTCGCCTTGATGTCAAAGGTACAACTAGAGATGTGCTGTTGCACAAAATCAAGGTATATTTAGCAGATCAGCACCCTTTAATGTTTAGTTCTAGGTTTCATTTAGACTGTTTAGAGCAGGCGGAAACAACTGGTAAAATACCAGTTCCTAGCGATTTTAAGACTCCGTGGTATGGTCACACTATGGCAGCGGTAGGATATGACGATAGCATAAAAATCAAGAATACAGATCCTGGAGGTATAGAAACTACCGGAGCAATCGTGATCCGAAATTCTTGGGGTGCTGATTGGGGTGACAATGGCTATGGCTGGCTTCCCTATGAATATGTATTAAAACCTCTAACTAATGATTGGTGGACAATGCAAAAGCAAGAGTGGTTAGATACAAAGGAGTTCGATTCCAAATTCTCCTAAACAAGTGCCTGCTTCCAATTTTAATGGATGTCGAGCAACTGATTTTGTTGCTAAAACTCTATAGATACGTCAGTTCGATAACGCTAAAAAAAATCTCTAGTTTATAACTTATAGCAGTCGAAGCAAAGCTTAAGACAGTAAAAAATTATCTCGCCCACAGAGGTCATACTAAATCCGATTACCAAAGTGTGTATTCCTCAATCAAGATAATCAACTTATGGCAAAGTTGATACTAATTTTTTTACCTCCTATG
>JBCCDL010000291.1:0-7196 GCA_039030815.1 Cyanobacteria bacterium P01_A01_bin.83
CCAAGAAGAAATTCACTGCTGGGTAACGGCTTGCGCCACTGGAGAAGAAGCCTATTCCCTGGCAATTTTACTCGATGAAGCGATCGCCAGATCTAATAAGCCAGTTATATTTAAAATTTTCGCTACAGATATAGATAAAACTGCCTTAGATAAAGCGACTCAGGGCATCTATCCCCATACCATTACCAATGATGTCAATCCCGAACGGTTAGAACGTTATTTTGTTCGCAAGGATAGTTCAGTTCGCTACAGGTAGTGCGTAAGTTAAGAGAGAAGCTATTATTTGCGCCCCACGATCTAACTAAAGATGCGGGATTTACGCGGATGAACTTGATTAGCTGTCGTAATGTTCTCATTTATCTACAATCAGAACTCCAGCAGCAAGTCTTACGCAACCTTCACTTTTTTCTGATTCACAAGGGTATTCTCTTCTTAGGTGAGGCGGAAATACTGGGACAGATCGAACCTGAATTTAAACACCTGAGTAAAAAAGGCAAAATTTATCAAAAAAAGCGGGATGTTCGTCTTAGTATTCCTGTTAAAGGTATAGGCTGATGGTAGTTTACGCACCTATATTTCGATCAAAGCCCCATTAATTAATGAAGAGGGGGAAGTTTATGCGATTTGCGGGATCTCCACCAACATTAGCGAACAGAAGCAAACCGAAGTATAACTATGAGAAAGCGCAGCTAGGGAAAGAACTCTACTTGGAGTAGTTGAAAAAATTCGTCAAACTTTAGATTTAGAAGAAATATTCCAGACTACTATCGATATGATCCGCGAAACCATAGGTTGCGATCGCTACGCGATCTATCGCTTTAATCCCACCCCTCCGCCAGCACAAACTTCGCAGTTTGTTAATGATGCCCCTGAGATACAAACAAGAAACTTCTCCCCTGGCTTCAATTCTTAATTACCTCCAACTGCTTAAAGAAGGGTTTTACGATAACGAACAGGAATTACGGGAATATGCGGCAACTGCCCATCTCTCTGCCGAAAATCTGCACAATATTGTCGATAATATCCTCGATATCAATAAGATAGAAGCGGGAAAAATGGAGGTAGACTTAGAAATACTCGATTTAAAACCTCTACTGCAATTATAGATAAAAACTTTAATCGAGCGATCGCATTTCAAATCAACCTATAAAAATTAAACGTACAATAAAGTTGTACAACTAACAAGAGAGCGATGCCTTCGGCTAGCTTCGCAATCGCGTGTTAAGTAAAGAAACCAGCTATTCTAACGCTAGAGCTAATTTAGCCAGTATCCTAGACGAAGTAGTAGACCAACAGCAGATATTTATCGTCAAACGTCGTAAATGAAATGACCAGTTTAAATATTTTATGCAACAGATCGCCAATCAATGTGCGATCGCTATTCGCCAAGCCAGATTATACGAAGCTGCTAACCAACAAGTAGAAGAATTAGCTAAACTCAATCAACTTAAAGATGACTTTCTTAAAACCATTTCCCACGAGCTAAAAGCTCCCATGAGTAGCATTCAATTAGCCGTGCAAACAGTGGAATCTTTTTTGGCTAACAAGAAAAGCCCACGTAATTCTCGTATTTTTCAACGAGTAATAGAAATCTTTAAAGAGTCTTGCGATCGCCAAAAGCAACTGGTAGACGATTTCCTAACTCTCTGTTATAAAGTCGGTTTTGTCTGAATAGGCAGTTCGGTGAAATTTCGGCAAAGTAAAACTTTAAAAAACATGAAATCAGGTCTATATTGACCGAAAAAAAGATCTGTTTGAAAAAATATGTGGCAAAGTAAGACTTTAAAAAATGGCAAAAACAGACTTTAATTTACACAATTGCTGATTGACAAAAAAAGTAATGAACAAAGGTTCGAGTCCGCCTAGCCCAATAACTTTATTATTCTAAACTTGCGCCATATCTTTAAAGTTAATTTTGAGATAATCATCCTCCATTTTGGCTCCTGAAGGTTGTAATGCTGCCAGAGCTTGGGGTAGAACTAAGTTGCGTCGATGATTACCAATCCTAACGTTTAGTTCGTCACCAGTTTTGTTGAGTTGAATTTGCTCTTTGGGAATACCTGGAAGATACAGATGTAAACTATAGTTCCCTTGCTCTTGTATTATGTTGATGGTGCTTTCACGATAATAAACTTGAGTCGGATCTTCGTCCTGATATAAAATTTCTTTGAGCTTTTCTAAAGCTTCCATGCCGCACATTTCTGTAGGAAATAGGGGAGCTTCTTTAACTGGTAAAGGATGAAAATTATCGTAAATTTCCTGTTTGTATATGTCCTGATTTGCTTTCCAGCGTTCAAAAAACGGATCGCTAACTTCATTGGGAATCACTCGGTTAGCAACGACAAGATCTGTAGCAACGTTATATAGGCTTAAGTAAGCATGAGCGCGCAGAGATTCTTTAATTACCATCTTTTCGGGGTTCATTACCAAGCGCACAGAAGTTTTGGTATTATCAGTCAAAACTTTTTCTAAAGCCTCAATCTGCTCGTAAAATTCATAGGGTGCATCCATTACCTCGTTATCAGGTAGAGAAAAGCCAGCAATAGGCTTAAAAAAAGGTTCAACTAGAGGGCGTAATGCCGCAGACATTCCCTGTAACGGCTTATAAAAACGTCTCATGTACCAACCACCAACCTCAGGTAGACTTAACAGCCTTAATGCTGTTCCCGTGGGTGCCGAGTCAATGATCAGAATATCAAAGTCACCTTCATCGTAATGACGTTTCATTCTAACCAGACCAAAGATTTCATCCATTCCAGGTAAGATTGCCAGCTCTTCGGCTTGAACTCCATCTAGACCTCTAGCCTGAAGAACTTGAGTAATATAACGCTTTACTGAACCCCAATTGCCCTCTAGCTCACGCAGGGCATCGAGTTCAGCACCCCAAAGGTTAGGACGCACTGGTTGTGGATCATGTCCCAATTCCAGATCAAAACTGTCTGCTAAAGAATGTGCAGGATCGGTACTTAATACTAAAGTTTTATAGCCCAACTCAGCACACCGTAAACCTGTTGCCGCAGCAACGGAGGTTTTTCCTACTCCACCTTTGCCCGTCATTAAAATTACTCGCATTAAAAATTAAATCCTAAATTAAATTTATTTACATTACTTAACCTATTTATCATTGTGACGCTTTTTTGCCCCAAATGAAATTTTGGCTTAAAACTTGCCAGGGAGAAATCCGCCAATAATCAACATGGGAGGCAATCAAATTTTGCTCATTGATAGTAAGTTCACTCCAGCCAGGAATTGATAAACGTGGCTTCCAAGGTAGGGGAGGGGTCATATTAAGTGTCCACTCGGTCTTAATTACGGTCTCTTCCTGGACTAGGTTATGAACTTCCATCTCAATGTCGTTAAAAAAGCTAGCTAAAAAGCTAATCATTGCCTGATATCGTTTTACACCCCTAAATTCATTGAGGGGGTCTTTGAAATAAACCTGATCAGCATAGATATCATAGGTCTGATCTTGAGGAAATCTGGCATAATCTTCCCGCAGAATTTTAATTAACCCTTGCTGTTGATGGTCAGCCTTTGATGTTGTTTCTTTCATATTTACCCGTTGTGTGTTTTTAGACTAAATACTACCTGTTTTTTGGATTGCTGAGATAATAACCATCTAATTAATAAATCTGCTAAGAGTAATCTTATGCAGCAAGCTATTGAGCTTCACAGTAATTTAGTTTTACAGAAACCAGATCACACATTATTGAAAGAAACACATGTTATCAAATAAAGATAGTTCAAATAATTATTTAAAATCAAAGTTTTACTTACTTGGTTATAAGCTATCTTACATGATTAATGCTGTACTTGATTCTGCTAAAAATAGTTTGTCTGCTGATAATATTTTAATTGTTGATGATACTCCTGATAATCTACGTTTGTTATCAAAAACCCTAATTAACGAAGGATATCAAGTCCGTTGTGCTATTAATGGTTCTATAGCATTATTAACGATTAAAACAAAGATTCCAGATTTAATTCTACTGGATATTAATATGCCAGATATGGACGGTTTTGAAGTATGTCAGCAATTAAAAGAATCGGAAATTACTAAAGATATACCTGTCATTTTTATCAGTGCTTTAGATTCAATTTTTGATAAGGTTAAAGCCTTTGAATTAGGCGCAATCGACTATATTTGTAAGCCATTTCAGATTCCAGAAGTCCTTTCTCGGGTAAACAATCAGTTGCAGACACAACATTTAAGAAAGCAACTAATTCAAAAAAACCAGCTATTACAAATAGAGATTTACAATCGCATTGCTGCCGAAGCAGAAATACGTCAGCTAAATTTCGATTTAGAACGCCGTGTACTAGAAAGAACAACCCAGCTTCAAACTGAAATAAATCATAAGCAAAAAATTCAAAAAGAATTAGAATATATTGCTTGGCATAATTCCTTAACAGGTTTGCCAAATCGTCTTTGGCTGACTAAGAAACTGAAGACGATGTTACAGAATAGTCAAAATAAATTTACCACAATCATTCTCGATTGCAGTCGTTTTAAAATTATTAATGATTCTTTAGGTCGCTGTGCAGGAGATCAACTGCTGCAAATGATGAGTCAAAGACTCAAATCTGATATAGCAACTAGCGATATATATCTTGCCCATTTTGGTGAAGATAAATTTGTTATCTTATTAAAAGAAACAGAGGATGCCCACAAAGCGATCGCTTTGGCAAAAACTATTCAAAAATCTTTG
The DNA here is from genome assembly GCA_039030815.1 of Cyanobacteria bacterium P01_A01_bin.83. Classification (GTDB taxonomy): domain Bacteria; phylum Cyanobacteriota; class Cyanobacteriia; order Cyanobacteriales; family Xenococcaceae; genus Waterburya. The sequence goes on from JBCCDL010000291.1 coordinate 4,710, forward strand.
TCTTCAGTATTTGTAGTTGAAAATCGTGAAATATTTATCTCATTTAATATGGGAATTGTTGTATGTAATTCAAGTTATTCTGAGCCAGAAGAAATTTTTCGCGATGCAGATTTAGCAATTCAAAAAGCTAAAGATTCTAGTGGCAATTTTTATCAAGTGTTTGACGCCACAATTCAAAATAATACTTTAGAAATTTTGGAGATTGAAACGGATTTACGCATTGCCTTACAGCGACAAGAATTCTATCTTAATTATCAACCTATAATATCTATCAATACAGGAGCAATTGTCGGATTTGAAACCTTAGTTCGCTGGTATCATCCTCATAAAGGTTTTATTTCTCCAGGAAAATTTATCCCCATCGCGGAACAAACCAACTTGATTCTGCCTTTGGGAATGTGGATCTTACGCGAAGCTTGTCGACAAATTCGTCAATGGCAAGATAAATTAGTGGGTCGACATAATGATTTTACTGTAAGCGTTAATATTTCGGGTAAGCAGTTTGAACAAGAAGATTTTATTCAACAATTAGACTACATTATTGCCGACACTAAAATTGATATCAAACATCTTAAGTTAGAAATCACTGAGAGCTTATTGATGAACAATCATAGAATTGCCGATCGCATATTTAGTCAGCTTAAAGCCCGTAAGATTCAGTTGGCGATTGATGATTTTGGTACTGGTTATTCTTCTCTTAGTTATTTAGATCGTTTTCCCGTCGATACTCTCAAAATTGACCGTTCTTTTGTCAGTCGTCTAGATGAGAAAAATCAAGCTTCTACTATTGTTAAAGCTACTATTGATTTAGCCCATAATCTAGGCTTTAACATTGTTGCCGAAGGAGTGGAAACGAAACAGCAAGTTAATCAGCTTAAAGATTGGCATTGTGAATTTGCTCAAGGATATTTTTATGCCAGACCTTTAAGTCAAGAATCAGCATGGCAATTCTTATGCCAAAATCTGGCTAAGACAAATTCTACCAGCACTAAGTTAGTTGTTTAGGGCTTGGTACAGACTATAAAGGAAGCACTCTACTTTTTGATACCCATTTCTCTTATATTTTGTTAAGTGCATCAATATCTTTCCCAAAATATAGTCTCGCTAGCTAAGTATAAAAATTAAAATTACTTTTTATTGGCGATCACCTCAGTATTTTTCACTACCTGATTAACGCAAGTCTCGCATTGAGTCGGATTAAATGCTTAATTTCAGCTTAAATTAGTTGATTTGCTGCGGAAAATAAGTTAGCTTGTTGAAACAAAAATTATAATATATGCATGGCTCATTAATATTGGAGGTAATCAATCGCTCTTGATGGTACATGGTTAATTGATAAGCCCAGTTAGCTAATTTGCAGATCAAGTCAGATAATTTTGAATTGTAAAGCCTAGTTTTAAAAACTAGATTTCCCCCAAAAAACATCTTCATTTTCACAACAATTCTCAGATAATTTAGCAAGCTATTCCCACAGCATTTAGTATCAATATGAAATCAAAGCACATATTTCAGGCGATTGAAGAAACCAATTTTTTAAAACAACTATTATCTCAGAAACAGCTTTTTTTTGTCGGGGATGGTGAATCTTTAAAGTATATTCAGGATTTTCGTCTTAATCTTAATCCAAAGGACAGCAATTATTATTACGATTTATCAGCCAATAAACTAAGCAATTTATTAAAGGGTGATGTTGACATAAATCAATATCAAGCAATAATTGTTGTGTCTTTAATAGATGAAGCAGCTTTACTGGCTACTGTGAAAGAGCAGCTAAAACCGCTGCCTCAGATTCCTATCCTGAGATTATTTACCGATATCTTTATTAATTTACTCTGCCAACAACCCTTATTAGAGCCAATTGCCCCAAATACTAAAAAACCCCATACAGCATATGCAATCCTAACTACCCCTCGTTCGGGATCTACATATCTTTGTGAACTTTTAGATTCAACCAAAATTGCTGGACATCCCCAAGAACATTTGCGTTTAGCTGCTCAAGAATTATCTCTCTACTGCAATTTTAACTATCTGACGCTATTAGACAACTTAATGGCATATCGTATTAGTGACAATGGGGTGTTTGGGACTAAAATAATCTCCCATTTTTTGTTTGAGCTTAAACAGACAAAACCTAATTTCAAGCAGATTTTTGAGTCTATTGATAAATTTATTTTATTAGTTAGAAAAGATAAAGTAGCACAGGCAGTATCCTTAGTTGTGGCTCAACAAACTGAAGTATGGCATCTGCATAAAAACGGTAACGGTCAAGAAAAAGATAGCGATTATCAATCTAAGCTCGAAAATATCATAATTGATGATGCATTACTCGATAATGTAGAACAAAAATACAATTTCATCGTTAGACAAGAAACTCGCTTAAAGAAATTATTGGCAAATAATCAAGTTGAACCCTTAATTGTAGTTTACGAAGACATTTTAGCCAATTGCCCTGAGCAGATTAAGCATATTTTAGACTTTTTAGCGATC
>JBCCDL010000292.1:0-7168 GCA_039030815.1 Cyanobacteria bacterium P01_A01_bin.83
CCCAATACCGAAGCAGCACGCACATTAGATTCAAAACGATATAAAGCAAAAGAAGTCCATAGGGGAATTACTTGAGGAATAATGCCAAAGATGACTTCCTGTATCTTACTTGCCCCCGTCGCCCTTACCCCTTCTACTTGTCCTGGTTCGATCGCCTCTACCGCCTCAGAAAATAATTTACCCAAAGCACCCGTAGTATGAATAAATAATGCCATAACCCCCGCAAAAGGACCCAAGCCAACCGCCACAACAAACACCAAAGCAAAAACAATTTCATTAATCGCCCGCATTGCATCCAATAGCCTTCTAACAGGCTGAACGATCCACACGGGACAAACGTTTTCCGAAGCTAATATAGATAAAGGTATTGCTGCGATCGCAGCTAGCAAAGTACCCCAAATACCCATAGATATAGTGATCAGAGTATCTTCTAAATAAGTTTCCCAGTAAGAAAAATCAGGAGGAAAATAAGATTGGACATATTCCACCATATTTCCTCCTCGTTGAAACAATACAGGAAAATCTAGTTCGCTTTGAATATAGGAAAAGATTAAAACGGCGATCGCAGCAATTAAAAATAAGACCTTACCAACAGTTACGCGCTTATCTTCTTTTGCCAACATCTGCATTACTTCGGCAGACGCATCTCCGTAATGAGAAATCGAGCTGTTTGGCGATGACATAATTTTGCGATATCAAACAATTATTAATTATCAATTATTAATTATCAATTATTAATTATTCATTGGTAATTTTAGGCATTGGCTTCTACATAGTCGTTTAACTCGCGAATAGGATTCCACATATCGTCGGTTGCAGGATCAAAACCTTGCCATTCTAAAGAACCGAGTACGGTTTCATCGCTGTAGTTATAGAAGAAATCTTTGACCTTGGTTTTTAGCTCTCCGGGTAAGTCTGCACGCCAGGCGATCGGATCGCTAGGAATAAGAGTAGAAGTCCAGATAGTTTCGATATTGGTTCTAGCATCAGGGTTGGTTTTCTCTAAACGACTTAGAGATTCGCTATTATTAGTAGCTACATCTACTTGGTCGTTGGCGATCGCCAAAGCTGTTGCTTCATGGTTTCCTGCAAAAATCAGGCGTTTGAAGGCTTCTTTGGGATCTACGTTGTTTTGAGCGAATACGTAGTAGCTAGGCACAAGAAATCCTGAAGTGGAGTTGAGATCGTTGAAAGCAAACTGAAGGTTGCTAGCATTTTCTAGAACGTATTTATCTCCACCCATTTCTTTAGCCTTTGCCAAATCGGGATGGTTTTTATTCATGATCAGGTGAGAATAATAACCTTTTGTACCGTCATCATTAACTGTCTGAGCAAACACCTCCGCATCGGCAATTTCATTCGCCTCAATATATGATTTACCACCATACCAGGCTAATTGTACCTGTCCGAAACGCATTGCTTCAATTACCCCTGCATATTGAGTGGCATAAAAGGCTTTGACAGGCATTCCTAATTCTTCCGACATGGCGGAAATAAAAGGTTCCCAAATTGGCTTCTGGTTGGCTTGAGATTCGGTTGAGATAATTCCAAAGTTAAGTTCTTTGAGATCCTGTGCTTGGGCTGGATTTGACAACAGTTTGGCTGCTGTAAGAGAACCAGTAAATATAGAAGCAGTTTTTATAAAAGATCGTCTTTTCATTGACCGAATAATGTTTATTTTATTATGAATAATTGATTAGTGAGTTTTTGTTTTAGACTTGACTAATAAATCTTCAGCTTGAGCATCACAGCGCGTTCCCTTGCGCCTTTCGTCGGCGCGGGGTCGCTGCTCAAAGTCTCCATGTCCTCGAACTACTAACTCTTCAACTGCCGAACCATAAATTCTAGCTAGCTCTTGGTCGTCCAACAGCTCGGTTACACCATCAAACATTACTCTGCCATCTTTTAAAGCGATCGCTCGTTTAAAATAGCGTCGTACCATTTGCACTTGATGTAAAGAAGTAATTACCGTGATGCCCTCATCATTAAGCTGGCAAAGCAATTCCATTACCTTTCTGGCTGACTCTGGATCTAGAGAAGCGATCGGTTCATCGGCAAGAATAATTTTCGCCCCCTGAACCAAACAACGGGCGATGGCGACTCGTTGCTGTTGTCCTCCAGATAAAGTAGAAGCACGTTGATAGGCTTGTTCGAGAATACCGACTCTTTCTAAAGCTGCTAAGGCTTTGAGCTTGTCTTTTCTAGAGAATTGACGGAAAAGCGAACGTGACAGGGATATCTGAGCTAAATTTCCAATCAAAACATTTTCCAAAACGCTTAAACGGCTAACGAGATTAAACTGCTGGAAGATAAAACCAACTTGACTTCTTATGCGACGGATGCGCGAATGATATTTACCCTGACTTTGAAGGGGAGTACCAAAGATGTTGACTGTACCTTTGTCTGCAAGATGCAAACCGTTTATGTTTCGCAATAAGGTTGATTTACCAGAGCCAGAAGCACCTACCAGAGCCAGCATTTCGCCTTCGTTTGCTACAAAACTAACCTCATTCAAGGCTAACTTTCCTTTAAAACTCTGATTCAAACTTTTAACCTTAACTGCTTTAGTAATAGTCAATCCTAAATACCCAAAACTACACTAAACTAATAGCTTCTAAGATTTGAATTAAGATAAAAGTAGGCTTAATTTATGAATTAGTTAAGATTTGAATAACGAATCGCAATCTATTAGGCATGGAAAAGCGTTATAAAAAATGGAAATGAGATCTTCTGTACATTATTTTCTTTTTACAAACAGTCTCTAAGGTAGAAGCATCAACAATCCACAATTGCTCGAAATGCTGGTTGGCATGAGCTACACTTAGAGCAAGAGGTCGCTTCTTCCTTTGATGCCATCGTTGATTGAGAGTCACCAATAGTTCTTTGAGAACTCGCTCAAATAATTCGGCAGGAAAAGTTAGAAGTTTTTGAGACAAAGCTTGCTGCGATACACAAGCTGCCTTTGCCCATAACAAGTTTTCACGCGCCAGCATTCGGTTTAGTTCTTTTGCTGAGAGTACTTGTCGCCATAACAATGTTAGAACTGCCGCCAGCATCAGGGGCAAACCTAAAATTCTCTCTCTCATTCGCGTCGGAGCGATAGTAAGCTAACTGGTTGTAATATCAAGTACGGATAATTAGTTGAAATAAACAAAACTGCAACGCCAGACTTTTTTTATTACTTATTACTTATTACTTATTACTTATTACCTAACCTCAGCTTTAATTTAAGTATTCAATCGAACTTGATATAAATACAGGGCTTAACTAACTCTTCTAACTGCCCTTGAAATTGCTTCGTTATCTACGTTAGGATGGCTTCTATTTCTAGCGTGGTCTCGAATACTTTTTTGTGAACGTTAACCACAAGCATAATAGACCCAAAAAAGAGATCGCATAAACAATATTTATTTGATAATTAACAATTTCAAAGCGAGTAAATATGAAATCAAAGCTACTCATTCCTGCCCCAAATCCACCAAAATATAGTCCTACACCAAACCCAGATTTTTCTTTGGCAACTAAAGTTAAAATTAAAGGAATGATGCCATTAAGCACCAAACTAAAGCAGATAATCAATAACAGAATGGGTAAAATATTATTCGGGAACAAAGCTAATATTGCTAAAGCAATAATTGTTCCCAACGCTCCCATTAACATTGTTCGATTATTATTTAATTTAGCGGCAATTTTTCCTGCGGGTAAAGCAGCTATACCTAGTAAAATAAGATAAAAAGTCATCGCTAATTTACCGTTATCTGCCCCAAACTGAAATTTTAAGCTCTCTCTAACCGCGGGCATGATGAATCGCACACTCCAACTGATCAAGATTCCAGTAGTAAAAATTAAACTTAGTAATAGTAAAGGTATTTTTACTGGCTTACTTTGTCGGGGGAGTGGTGAATGCTCGGGATATAATCGACGTAAAATAAGAGCAGAAATTAACAAAGAAAATGAACCCAAACAAAAGGCAAAGTCTGCTCCCAAATTAACAATTAATCCATAGGCATCAAAGCGGAATGCACCAACAATGCCCCCTACTAATGTTAGAATGCTAGCCGCTCTGGGTAAGTTATCCTTATTAGCACAGCGACCCAGTAAAGTCATTGCTGGCGCACGAAATACTGCCATTGCACCAGCCCAGACAATAGCTAATATTGGCATAAACCACTTTGTCAGAATTTGCTCTAAATTGAATATTACTAAGCAAGGAAAGAGAATAAATAATACTGACGATAAGATAATGCCCCAAGATATGAGAGGGATTTTGCTGCCAAAAAGTCTTTGTTGTCGATCAGATAACTGACCAAAAACTGGTTCGGCAATACTTTCTAAGGCATTTTCGATAATTAAGATTGAGACTGCTAGTTCTTTAGTAAAGCCAAACTCAACTAACAGCAGGGGAAAGTAGAGATTATAGATTACCCAAGTCAGAGTGATTGAACTTTGTACAGCAGCTATCCCCCAAACCTTAATCCATAATACCTTTGTATTAAGTGTCATGATGATGATCGAAACTAATGGGACAGGCGCCCCGTCCTTCTAGGACGGCTTTTTATTCCTTGGTCTTTGTTGTTCTTTAATATATTTGATTAAAACTTCGATTGAATAATCATACTGTATTGATTCATGTAATTAACTTTATGGAAATTATCGAGGAAAACTTGTATCTTTTCCTTCACGAGTTTCTCAAACTTTTCAACTAGTTTTAAAGTTAGCCTCAAATAACAACATTATCTTAGACCATGATGTCTCAATTAAAATATCAGCCAAGGGATATCAAAGAAGATGACTTTCCCCTAGAGGGCAAGATTGAAGACCAACTTGAATTTTTGCTCAACTATGCAATCTTAGCTCCCTCAAGTCACAATACCCAACCTTGGCGCTTCAAAATAGTCAATGACACTATCGAGCTATATGCCGATAAAACCCGTGCCTTGCCGATCGCCGATCCTAATTACCGTGAGCTAATTATTAGCTGTGGTGCGGCATTGTTTAATCTACGTATTGCCATTCGTCACTTTGGCTACGGAGACATGGTAGATATTCTCCCTGAGGGTGATAATCCTGATTTGCTAGCACGAATTGAGCTTGGTAGCAAAAGAGTTGTCAAACTCGAAGAAAACTTTTTGTTTAGAGCTATATCCAAAAGGCGTACTAATCGCCAGGACTTTGATGATTGCAAACTTCCAGATTCCTTAGTCTCAGAGTTAGAATCAGCTACTCGTAGCGAAGGTAGTTGGTTACAAATTATGACCGAGGTGATTCCTCAAGCCAACCGCAAAGCAGTTATTAATTTAATTGCCCAAGGCGATCGCTTGCAAATGGCAGATCCTCTATTTCGTCGGGAATTAGCACAGTGGATTCATACCGACAACAATCCTACTCATGATGGTATTCCTCCTCATGTCCCAGGAATGAACCATAACTTAGACGCGATCGCACCTTTAATTTCTTGGACAATTCGCTCGTTTGATTTGGGAGAGTCTCTATCAGCAATCGATTGTCAACTAGCTGAAAAAGCGCCAGTGCTGATGCTAATTAGCAGTGAATCAGATAATCCCCAAGCTTGGTTAGAAACAGGAGAAGCTTTGGCACACTTACTTCTAAGAGCCAGAATCGATGATGTGTGGGCATCTTTCTTTAATCAACCAATACAGGTTACTCACTTGCGATCAAGCTTGCAGTCACTATTTCCCGCCCATGGCTACCCACAAATTATGCTTCGCCTGGGTTATGCCAAAGATACAGGAGGAACTCCTAGGAGATCTGTAGAAGAAGTTTTGAATTGAGTAAGGAGTAAGGATTAAGGAATAAGGAGTATTTAACTACTGACAACTAACCACCAACCAAAGCATTAGAGAAGTATCAAAATGAATTGGCAAAGAATTAAACAATTAATCTTGTTTTTTATAGCAGCTTGCTTAGTAATTATGATTACGGGGACTGCGGTTGCTCAAATTGACAGTGACATTCAAATTTTTAAGATGGGTACCGATGTTACTGTTGCCGAAAAACAAGTAATGACCGATGTGGTAGCTGTTGGCGGTAATGTGACTATTCTTGATCGGGGACAGGTTACCCAGGATGCGGTAGCTATTGGCGGCGATATAATTCTCAAACCCAATGCTAGGGTTGGGGGCGATGCGGTGGCTATCGGCGGTCAGATTATCAAAGAACCAGGGGCGATGGTTGGGGGTGATGAAGTAGTCGTGTTTAGTAATGCGGGAGTGCTGTGGGAACGTTTTGGCTTATTTGGTACTCTTTATTTAATTAATGCGGCATTTTATTGGTTTTTTCTCGCAGCGGTTTTTGCCTTTGGCGTATTTTTGTTGTTACTACTTCCTGGACATATTAAAAGTATTACTGTCACCATGCATCAGCACCCTTTTAAAAGTGGAATGTGGGGTTGTGGCGCAATTGTAATCACAACTTTGTTTGTGGCACTATTTGCAGGTAGTGTTTTCGGCTTTTTACTAATTCCCATCGTTAATTTAGCTCTTGCCATTGCTGGCTTACTAGGTGCGATCGCCGCTAGCTTATGGATTGGTAAGAAAATCTTGACTCGTCGAGAACGACCCTTTATTCCTTTTGCGATCGGCATTCTGATTTTGGCGGTTATCAGCCTGATTCCAGTTGCAGGAGGACTAATTATCTTAATGCTCGATCTCTTTGGCTTGGGTGCAGTCTTATTATCTCGGGTGGGCACAGTACCAGCAACAGAGATTCAAAAGAGATTTGATCGCCTAGAAGGTTCAACACAACCATCGTGATTACACAGCGATCGCCATCTGACCCCAAAGATTCTCAATCTGCTGTTGATTGGCATTGCCAAGAAGTAGCAGCTATTTTGGCTGAGTTGTCAACTTCGATTACCTCGGGACTTTCAGCCGCCGCAGTTGAGCAAAATCTGGCAAAGTATGGCGCAAATACGTTGGCGAAAGCTCAACCCCGTAAGGGAGTAATTGTTTTTCTCAGCTACTTTAACTCTGTTCCCGTCGCACTTTTATCCTTGGCGGCAATTCTCTCGATTGCCACGGGCAGTAAAGTAGATGCCCTGGTGATTATGGGAGTTGTAGTCATTAACGCGATTTTGGGTTACGTCACCGAAAGCAAATCCGAACGAATTATTCTCTCCTTAAAAAACTTAGTCACTCCTTCTGTTTCG
>JBCCDL010000293.1:0-7136 GCA_039030815.1 Cyanobacteria bacterium P01_A01_bin.83
CCCGAAGGGGCAGATCGTCGTCTGACGACGACTGGGAAGCTGAGTCTACGACTTGCTCCGCAACCGCTTCCGCCCTCAGAGTCAGCTTCGCTGACGATGGCGCGTAAGCGCCGTACATGCGGAACCCACTTTCGCCGTCTTACGTGTTTGGACATGCTCGGGAGACCCGAGCGTCCCCCACGCGCTTTGTAGCGACGCTTGCCTGCTTAGTCTTAGCCTTCGGCTTGCTAACGCAACCGACTTGCTTTGCAAACGCAGGCTGCACCGCCTTGTCGCGCTTCGACGACTGGCAAAGCGAAGCTTTGCGCGCAGGGTATGTCTGACAAAGTGAACGCAGGCTCCGCCTTTTTAAGGCGGAGTACCGTTTACCTCAAATCTTTTGAGCAGCTAATCGTCTAAAAGGCTTGCCCTGTCTAATTTCTAAATACCTTGTCATCTCGTGAGATTTCCGTATTCTACTCTAAGCATTTTTACTCACTGTAAAAGTGGGATGCGACCAAGCAGACGAGCATTAGTGCGTTTGAGATCGTGTCGTTAAAAATATGATTTATTGCTAAATAAAGTTCATTGAATTGTGCTTTTTTTGATTTTAAGATTGCAACAAGAAAATAATTTTTGTCATTCAAATAAATCAAGTCAAAGGAGAAAAGTAAATGTCCAAAGAAAGTGCCAAAGCTTGTTTTATTAAGCTACAAACCGATAAAGACTTCGAAAATCAAGTCAAGCAAGCCCAAACTCGCGCTGAACGGGAAGAAATCATTAAAAATGCTGGTTTTGACTTCACTGATGAAGAATGGGATGCTTTTGCCCAAGAATCTCGTGATGCTCTCAATTCAGAAGAAGCTCGAGAGCTGAGTGAGGAAGCCTTGGAAAATGTTGCGGGAGGAGGGATTTCTCGACTTGGAATGGGAGCAGGACTTGCGTATGGTCTGTCGCCTATGAATATGAATTGGGGTAATTTATAAGACGAATAGATCCTCACCGCAATAATTTTAGGGTCAATCTGAAGACTTTTATCCAACGAGCAAAGTTTTCTACAACTATATTTTAGTGCGATTGTCCCTTTTTTAAAACAAAAAACATAATCTTTAGATGTCTTGAAAAGCGATCGCTCTCGGACTGTCACTGTTTTAAAAGTTGGTGTGAATTAATTCAAGCAGACGAGCATTAGTAGGTTTCAGATAATGTCGTTAAAAATATGGTTTATTGCTAAACAAAGTTCATTGAATTGTGCTTTTTTTGATTTTAATATTGCCATAGTCAAACCAAATTTAGCTCGTTCAAATAAATAAATTAAGTCAAAGGAGAAAAGCAAATGTCCAAAGAAAGTGCCAAAGCTTGTTTTATTAAGCTACAAACCGATAAAGATTTTGAGAATCAACTTAAGCAAGCTCAAACTCGCGCCGAACGCGAAGAAATCATTAAAAATGCTGGTTTTGACTTCACTGATGAAGAATGGGATGCTTTTGCCCAAGAATCTCGCGATGCTCTCAATTCAGAAGAAGCTCAAGAGCTGAGTGAGGAAGACTTGGAAAATGTTGCGGGAGGAGGGATTCTTCTTGATAGGGGAATAATGGCTGCGTATGGTATGTCGCCTTTTAAAGGTTGGGATGGGTGATCTTAAACAGCTATAGCTACAAGGTCAATTTAATTAAGAGAAATCAAATTAAGGAGAAAATAAATGTCTAAAGAAAGTGCCATAGCTTGTTTTATTAAGCTAAAAAACGATCAAGATTTTGCCAACAAAGTCAAGCAAGCTCAAACTCGCGCCGAACGTGAAGAGATTATTAAAAACGCAGGGTTTGATTTTACCCATGAAGACTGGAACGCTGTGGTTCAAGAAGATAGTGAGGCTTCAGATTCAGAAGATATGACCCTCTCTGATAAAAAATTAGAAGGGGTTACAGGTGGGTTTGTTGCCGAGGCGGCGTTAAGTCTTAAAGATAGAGCAATAGATATGGCAAACTGGTTTTAGATTGATTTTTTTAAAATATAGCAATCAGTTGTGATTTGTAAGAATTTACTTTTAGAACATAAGTATATCGACAATCAGAAAAATACTCTCTCATGAATGATTCCTGATTGCTATATATAGATCAATCAATCAAACAACTACAACTACAACTACAAAGTCAATCTAAAACTTCAACATTATCAAGCCAAGTTTATTGGAATATACACTAATGAGATTGACTTTTTATGTTTGATTCGTTGATTTTAGTCTAACATTTTATGGCTAGAATAATTAAGATAGCTTTAGCTAAAGTCTTGATTATCGATAACTATAAAATCAAAAAAAAATACTTAGATTATAGCTTTAAAAAGATGATTTATTGCTAAATAAAGTTACTTGAATCAGGCTTGTTTAAAATTTAATCTTAATTGTAAGAAGAAGACAATCTTCTCAATTAGAAGAAATTACATCAAGGAGAAAGTAAATGTCTAAAGAAAGTGCCATAGCTTGTTTTATCAAACTCAGAACCGATAAGGATTTTGAAGATCGAGTCCAGCAAGCCCAAACTCGCGCCGAACGCGAAGAAATCATTAAAAACGCGGGTTTTGACTTCACTGATGAAGACTGGGATGCTGCTGCCCAAGAATCTCGTGAGGCTCTAGATTCAGAAGAAGCTCAAGAGCTGAGTGAGGAAGCCTTGGAAAATGTTGCGGGTGGAGTTTCCATTTCCGATCTGATCGGAAGGAATCCCGTGGGCGTGGGGGCTATGTATGGTATATCGCCTTTTGGATCTTAGATTTCTAAGCCAGAAATACTCACAGCAATAATTTTAGAGCCGATCTTAAAACCTTTGTCCAAAGACGTAAGCTTTTGACAATCGCATTTTTATCAGCTCGGCTCTTTTTAATTCCCTCTGAACTTGCCCTAAACTCAACTACAATAATCTGATAATTATAATGTCTAAAACAAAGTATCGTCGTATTACTTATGCCGTTTGGGAAATTACGCTCAAATGTAACTTAGCCTGTAGCCACTGTGGTTCTAGGGCAGGAGAGGCACGCACTGAAGAACTTTCTACCCAAGAAGCACTCTTGATGGTGCAACAGCTAGCAGAAGTAGGTATAAAAGAGGTTACTCTAATTGGTGGCGAAGCATATCTTCGTTCTGATTGGCTCGAAATTGCTCGCGCTATTACGGATGCTGGTATGCTCTGTGGAGTGACTACGGGAGGTTTCAGTATTACGCCTGCAATGGCGCAACGGATGCGAGAGGCAGGAATTGCCTCTGTTTCGGTTTCCCTTGATGGTTTAGAAAAAACTCACGATCGCCTACGGGGTAGAGAGGGTTCTTGGCAGTCTGGCATCAGAACGATGAAATATCTTCAGGAAGTAGGGATCTATCTCAGCTGCAACACTCAGATAAATCGTCTTTCGGCACCAGAATTTCCGCAGATATATGAAACTATTCGAGATGCGGGGGTTAAAGCTTGGCAAATTCAGCTTACCGTACCCATGGGAAATGCTGCTGACAATGCAGAGATACTGATGCAGCCTGCTGAATTGTTGGATCTTTATCCAATGGTGATGACAGTAGTCGATCGCGCCCGTAGTGAAGGGATGCAGGTATTCCCTGGTAACAATATTGGTTACTATGGCCCTTACGAACGCAGACTTAAGGGCAACGGTGAAGAATGGGGCTTTTGGACTGGTTGCAAGGCTGGATTACAGGCAATCGGTATTGAAGCTGATGGCAAAATCAAAGGTTGCCCTTCATTACCCACTGCACCATATACGGGGGGCAATATTCGCGATCGCTCTTTGGGAGATATTATCGAAAATACTGAAGAACTACGTTTTAATCTCAAAGAAGGTTCGGCTGAAGGAACCGAACATCTGTGGGGATTTTGCAAAAGCTGCGAGTTTGCCGAGCTTTGTCGCGGTGGCTGTAGCTGGACGGCTCATGTCTTTTTTGATCGTCGTGGCAACAATCCTTACTGTCATCATCGCGCTCTAGCTAATGCTAAAAAAGGTCTGCGCGAGCGAGTCTATCTAAAGTTTCCAGCCTCGGGTAATCCTTTTGATAATGGCGAATTTGCCTTGATTGAAGAACCTTTAAATGCACCCTGGATCGAGAACGATCCCTTACATTTTACCACTGACAAAATTCAATGGTCAGATAGTTGGCAAAAAACCACAGTACCCACAACTTCCCTAGCTCTATGAATAAACCTCAGTCTACAAATTCTAATACCTCTCAAGAAAAATCTGAAAACAAACCGCCTTTACTTCCTCGTAGAGGCTGGGAAGACGATCGAGCTTTTTTAAACGTTATGAATAGAACCAAAATCTTGCTAGAAATTAGTGAAATCGAATCGTTGCTGACAGATATATCGCGCGATCGACAAGATTAATTATTCTTTTAAATCCAGCCAAAGCCGCATGTAGGGGCGAACGGCCGTTCGCCCTTACTACATAAACCGAATTAAACAATTATTAATTATCAATTATTAATTATTCATTGATAAAACAAAGCATGAAATTAGCCATAATAGGTGGAGGTACAGCAGGTTGCGCGATCGCAGCTCACCTCTCTAAGTATTTTCCACAGTTCGATCTTTACCATGTTTATTCATCTACTATTCCTAGCATTGGGGTAGGAGAAGGAACTTTTCCTGTTTTCGCTGAATGGATACATAAAATTACAGGGTTGAACTTTGCTGCTTTACAAGAAAGATGTAAGGTTACACGTAAGTTTGGTATTCAATTTGAAAACTGGGGAGTAAAGCATCGACAATTTACACACAATTTTTATCCTCAGAATATTCAACATGCCTATCATATTTCAGCCGTTGAAGTCGTCAAATTGCTTCAAGAACATATCTCAGCAACTTATCTAGATCGAAAAGTCAGTTCGATAGAAAGTAACGGGGTCGAAGTCAAACTCAAATTTGAAGATAACAGTCAGCTAGAAGTAGATTTTGCTTTTGATGCTAGGGGATTTCCCAAATCACCTGAGACTGAAAATTACGAACATATTTCTTTAATTCCTACTAACGCAGCATTAATTCGTCGAGGAGCAGCAGTTAATTCTTTATCGGTAACTAGAAGTATTGCCAGACCTCACGGGTGGATTTTTGTAATTCCCCTAACTACTCATACCTCTTATGGATATGTCTACAATAGCTCGATCAACTCCATGGCTCAAATAGAGACTGATTTCGAGCAATTTTTCTACGAAGAGAAAGTTAAACCGACTGATAATACCAAACATCTTAATTTTCCTAATTTCACCTGCAAAAGTTTTTTTGATGGGTCTTTGTTTAAAGTGGGAAATGCTGCCTCATTTGTCGAGCCTCTAGAAGCAACATCTCTAGTACTTGTCTTTTTAGAAATGATCTTAGCCTCGGATTTTATTCTTAAAGACTTACATGCAGTAAAGAATAAAAGAAAAAAATTTGACGAGGGTACAATTAAGACCGTAAATGACTTTTTATACAGAAAAGTCTGGGAAACATCCTTATTTATAAGCTGGCATTATGCAGAAGGTTCTTGTTTTCAATCAGACTTTTGGGATTTTGCTAAATCTAACTTTCACCAAGAACTAAAAAAGCTGAAGCCAAAAGAATTAACTGACAATTTTCAAAAGTATTTAAATGCTAGCTCAAAAATGGATACTTGGCAGTATTTAGGTTTTAATTACAAGAATTACGATCGTCAACCGTTCGGATTGTTTAAATCTCTTAGTTTTTATGAGATGGGGTATGGTATTGGTTGTTTTGAATAAAGCAACTCAATGACTTATAATCGTTCTGGGTTTAAAACCTACCTCTTCAAGGGTACTTGCTCGTAGTATTTAGTTCTTAGTGGTTAGTTTTAAGTAGTCAATTTTGTACTAATAACTAATAACTAATAACTAATAACTAATAAAGGCGCGTTGCCACAACCCATGTACCAGAAGCTCTGTCTTTGAAGACAGAGAGTGTTAATGTCAATAATTAAGAAATATTTACTTCGCTAAGCAGACACAATAACATTATTGTGTCTGCTTTGTTGTTGATATTAAACTGATAACTATAGCTAAATAAAAATAATTTTAACCCTAAAATAATGCATTGTAAGCAAAAGATGTTTTTTATATACTTATAAATGAAGGTTGAGAAACAAAAGAAACGAGATGTTTTATTGCTTAAAAAGCTCAGAGTATAAATACATCTCATCAATATTTTTCAAACTTAAACTATCAATTCTAATCGTATTAATTTACATAGGAAAAAGTAAAATGTCAGAACAACAAACTCGCAAAGAATTTGAAGCTAACTTGATTTCTAAAGCCTGGGGAGACGAATCTTTTAAACAGGAGTTAATGAATAATCCCAGAGCTGTTTACGAACAAGAACTCGGTCGTAAAGCTCCTGAAAATCAAAAAATTCAGGTGCTAGAGGAAACTCCAGGTACTACTTATCTTGTAATTCCTCAAAAGCCAGAAACTTCAGAAGAATTATCTGAAGAAGCACTAGAATCTGTAGCTGGTGGTGGTGGATTTGGTTTTCAGCTCGGTGTATTCGGTGCCAGTTGGTAATTAGCTAAATTTAAGTCATAGTAATATTTTTAAAATAGGCATAACAATACTGTTACGCCTATTTTTATATTTAGAGCAAATGGCTAATGGCAACTTTAAAAAAGTCTTTTCTACCTTTAAATAATTCATTGCCCAAAAACCAAAGGCTTCTTATATTTATAGATAATAAAATATTTTATACAGGTAGTTAATTCTGAATTATCCAACGTATAAAAATAACTCGGTATAAATCAAACATTTATTATTACCGATAGCCGAAATTAAATTTGAAAAATCAGATTAATGCTAAATCTTAGGTATAAATTATTAGATGATTACTCCTTTTAAAGAATTAAATCATGGCTTCATAGAATTAGTGCGTCGTCTATGGAACATAGAATCCAATTCTCCAGGGCAACTTAGTAACGATGATGTGTCGTATATAAGTCAAATTAAACGTTTTTTGGCAAGATGGAGGGCAGACCCCAATTTTCGCGAACAATGGCTTCTAGAACCGCAGGAAACTCTCGTAGACTACGGAATCAAACTAAATTCCGCAGAAACAAGTCCATTATGGCAATCCAATTTTGCCGAAAAACTTGGTCGAGAACATTTGATAACTAAA
>JBCCDL010000294.1:0-7121 GCA_039030815.1 Cyanobacteria bacterium P01_A01_bin.83
AAACTCATAAACTCCTGACGGGTTTTGGCATCATCGGCAAACACACCTCTAACTGCACTGGTGGAAGTCCAAGAACCAGGTTTTTGTACTCCTCGCATTACCATACACATATGGCTAGCTTCTACTACTACCGCTACTCCTTTAGGTTGTAATAATCCTTGGAGTGCATCGGCGATTTGAGCGGTTAATCTTTCCTGTACTTGCAAACGTCGCCCGTACATTTCACAAATACGAGCAATCTTTGACAGTCCGATTACCTTCCCATCGGGAATATAAGCTACGTGAGCGCGACCGATAATGGGCAAAATATGATGTTCGCAGGAGCTAAATAGATCGATATCCCGAACCAAGACCATTTCATTGGCATCTTCGTGGAATACTGCCCCATTGAGTAATTCGTCTAAGGATTGATGATAGCCAGAAGTCAGAAACTTTAAGGCTTTAACCACTCTTTTAGGAGTATCTTTCAAGCCTTCGCGGTCTGGATCTTCTCCTAACCCTAAGAGTAAAGTTCGTACTGCTTGACGCATTTCCTCTTCAGAGACGGGAGGCTGTTGAGTAGTATTTAATTTAGGTAGTTTATTATCATTTCTTTTAACCTGATTTGGTTCGGACTTAGATAAGGTCATAAATTTGAATAAGATTAAATTAAACAGTAAGGGAAGTAGCCAAGCAGTCATTTAACTGTTGGTGGAGTTTATCGGTATCTAAATGACGACCGATAAAGACTAGCTGGTTAACAGGCGGAGTAGACCAAGGTTCGGACTTAACATCGTGACGCTGTCCGCAGAGTTGAAATATATGACGTAATTGGCTTCCTGCAAACCAAACAATTCCTTTTGCTCTAAATACTTCTAGGGGAAGTCCTTCATATAAAAACTTTTGAAATTTATAGACATCAAAGGGTTTGTCGCTCTTAAAAGACAAGGACACAAAACCATCAGTTTCTAAGTGATGGGAATGATGGTGATGATGTTCGCCATGTTCAGTTTCAGGCAAACTATCTGACTTCGTTAATCCTACATCCAAGATTAACGGCAGAGGTACTTGAGCGTAGCTCGTATGAATAATTCTGGGATTTTTTTTAATCGAAGCAATATATGTTTCTAAGGCGGTTAATTGTTCTCTACTTGCTAAATCGGTTTTATTCAACAACAGAATATCCCCATAGAAAATCTGCTTATACGCCACTTCGCTATTGAAATGTTCTGAGGTAAAGGTTTCCGCATCAATCACAGTAATAACCGAGTCAAGGCGCGTAAAATCGCGAAAGTCCGAACCCACAAAAGTCAAAATAATTGGCAAAGGGTCAGCTACACCAGTAGTTTCGATAATCAAACGTTCTACTTTTGTTTCCCTAGCTAAAATTCGTTCAACTGCTTCTACTAACCCCTCATTAATGGTGCAGCAAATACAACCGTTGCTCAATTCCACCATGTCATCGTCGTAGGAAACCAAAAGTTGAGAGTCGATATTGATATCGCCAAACTCATTAACTAATACTGCAACTTTCTGATTCAAGTCATTTTGCAGGATTTGATTGAGTAAGGTGGTTTTTCCGCTACCGAGAAAACCCGTGATGATAGTGACTGGTAATCCTTGCTGGTCAATCTCTGACATATTGAAGAGAAGCAATGTGGTTTACAAAAATTTATTATAACGATAATCGTTATCAAAAAAAAGTAAAAAGATAAAGGCGATCGCTATAATTAAAATAATAATGGCTAGCTTAATCATCCGCAATTTAGAAGAACTAAGAAAAGAACTGTTTTAGAATATGTAAAAAATGTGTGTAGTGCTAACTTTTCAGTATGGCGATCGCATTTGATTTTAATTGCATTAATTAATGTCAATTAAAATTTTAATAATAGTTAAAAAGCTTGTATCCAATGCAAATAGATGAAGGAGGCTTTGTTGTTCCTGGCGATTTTAAAGCTCTAAAATGATAATTAAAGACATCAGTTGAACCAAGATCGATGGAAGCTATTACTATTCCCAAGGGATTTTTCGTAACTCCAGAACAATTCGACCAACTAGCACAAGCCGAACAAATTGCGCGAATGGAGTTAACTAAAGATGGAGAATTAATTGTTATGAGTCCCACAGGAGGAACAGCAGGAGGAAAAAACTTTAATTTATATCTAGATTTAGGAATTTGGAATCGTCAAACCAAATTAGGACAGGCTTTTGATTCTTCAACTATTTTTATCTTGTCTAATGGCGCGAGAAGAAGTCCTGATGTTAGCTGGATTAGACTAGAACGGTGGAATCAATTAACCCAAGCACAACAAGATGGCTTTCCTCCTCTTGTTCCCGATTTTGTCATTGAATTAGTAAGTCCCAGTGATCTTAAAAATCAACGATACGAAGACTTACAGGAAAAGATGCAGGAATATTTAGACAATGGCGTAAGACTTGGTTGGTTAATCGAACCATCAGCGAAAACGGTTGAGATATATAAAATTGGGCAACAGGTAGAAATTTTGAATAGTCCTCAAACTCTATCGGGAGAAGATATTTTGCCTGGATTTGTTTTGGATTTAAGTGAGATTTTTTGATTTGTGATAATGCGATCGCATTTTATTCAGACAGCATTGTCAATATTAGTTGGCTGATAATAAAAAAGCAGATTTGCCAGAATCGATTATGACTGCCGAAGAATTTTTAAACTCTTTGCCTTATCTAACGGATGGAGTATTACAACAAGATTACTTTAACTAGACTAGGTAGCGACTCGGCTTTAAATCTGTTGATTTCTATGTTAAAAAATGTCGATCCTATTACAAGATGGTTGAGTGCTGAAGCCCTAGGAAATTTAGGAAAAGATGAAGCGATTGCGCCATTAATTATTGCTTTGCAAGACGAACATATCATGGTGCAAAAAACCGCAATTATGGCATTAGGACAAATAGGTAACGATATCGCGATCGAGCCGTTAAAGAAATTTTTAAAAAACTCACATAGTTCATTGCGAAAAGAAGCTATTTTGGCATTAGAAAAAATATACCAAGAAATTCCCATTCCACTTCTTTTATCTGCTCTCAATGATTCGGAATCAAAAATAAGACAATTGACAGCACAAAAGCTTTTATCTAAAACTGCCTACTTGGGGACATTTCCCCAATCTTTATTAAATGGATTAAAACATTCATCCATAACTATTCGTATTGAATCTAGCAAGTTATTAGGTTCGATGACTCAAAGTGACTTAGAAGATTTAGGAATCGATTTAGTAATTGATGCTTTAATTAATAATTTTTTAGAGGATAATTCTCTATCGGTTAGAAAATTTGCAGCACGCAGCTTAGGTCAAATCGGTAGTCAAAAGGCGATCGCAGCTTTAATTTCAGTATTACAAAATCTCAATGAACACAGCAAGCTACGTCGAGATACAATATATGCCTTAGCCAAAATTGGTACAGAGCAAATTTTTCAGCCTATAACTATTGCTTTGAAAGATCCCAGTGATTCGATAAGAATTGCTGCTGCATCAGTATTATCTAGAATTGCTGGCGATTGGGCTATAAAAGATCTAGTTGCTAGTTTGGACGATAAAAAATGGCAGGTACGCCAAAATTCTAGCAATGCTTTAGAAAAAATTGGAGGTGCTAAAGTAGAGCAAGAATTACTAGACTCTATTAACAGTTCTGAACTCACTACTCTTCGTCGTCGTACTATTTTTTCTTTATTGCCTAAAGTTGGCGGAAAACAATCTTTTAATACTCTAATTTCTTTGTTAACATATCCTAGTAAATCAATCAAAAATGAGGCAGCTACGGGAATTGGTTTATTTACTTGCAATCGCTATGATATGGAATATATTAATAGTGCTATTAAACTATTGATGGCTCTTGTAAACTGTTCCCAAGCTCCTGTAAGAGATGCTGTGGTAACTGCATTAGGTCATATAGCTATTCATCATCAATGTAGAGAGAAAGATCGTGTTTTAATTATTTCGGCTTTAGAAACTGCCAAAAACGATAAAAATCACGGTGTTCGTGATAGTGCGATTGATGCCTTGAACAAAATTCCCAGTCACAATGTTTTTGATTCTTTGATTCAAGAATTAGATTCCTCAGATATTTTTGCAAGAAAAACAAAAGCTATCGATGGATTGGGTAGAATGATTCATTCCCAGACTGTAACTAAGTTAGCTAAATTAACCTTAACAGATGGTCAGATTAGTCTAGCCATAGAAAAACTCAAACAGGCATCGCAGAGTTCCAACAGGCGTATTAGCAAACCAGCTAAAGAAATTTTGGCACATATAGATAGATCCTTGTAAACTACAGTATTAGTATCATGGGCTGACTGCCTGACACATCTATGTCAAACCCATATTTTTCGTGATAACTGAATTTTGTCCGTACGGTAAATAAATGCTTTCAGACGATCGCTTAGTTGGAAAATACCTTTTTAGCAGAAAAAATAAATTCCATACAGCGTAAGGCTTTGAGGCACTTGTGTCAGGCAGCCAGGTATCATGGGTAGGGTGATCGCCATATATTTTAGTTACCAAAGTAGGTTGGGCAGACTAAATTTATTGGGGAAAATTAAACCAGCTAATACAGATCGAAATAGTATTTGAAGTTGCATCAAAATTGTTTAATGAGGAACTTCTATCAGCTATAAACAATGCTGGTTTCCTCATTAGGGCGATCAATTAGAGTAATTCCCTTTTGTTGTAATTGTTCCAAAGATGCGATCACATTACTAAAAGAAATAACGTTGTTATAGCGATCGCTTTTTATTTTAATTTCATCAATAGAATGATATTCAGAAAAATTATCGATACTATCCTACATAAGCTAAAATATACGGACAATTTCTTGAATTTATCCTATGCAAGGTAGACATCCAGAAGGTTTACGCATAATAAATAGTTAGATACCTAGATGTACTCATTGCTCTACCAAAGGAGAATAATTGGATCGTCGGAATTAGAATCTGGCGATCCTCCAATGGGATGTGTGTTAGGTATCCTAAATATTGAAGTTCCAATAATTGAATTTACTAATTTCATCAATTCACTTGGAGGAGATAACCACAACGGAATACTTTATTTTTCCCTGACTAGAGAATTCCGCGTTATTGATAGCGATCAAAAAGCTCTAAAATATCAAGGCGGTTGTATCATTATCTGTCCAGAACTTAAAGAGATCTGGTTAGAATTGCTAGGAATTGGATATCCTGAGTATGGTTATTTATTTCCGCAACATGTCAAAGACTATGAACAACAATAATTACAATACAGATAGTCTTTAAAGTTGCATCAAAATTGACTAGCGAAGAACTACTATCAACTATAAACAATGATGGTTTCCCCATTAGGCCGATCGATTAGAGTAATTCCCTTTTGTTGTAATTTTTTCCTAATGCGATCGCTTTGGGCATAATCTTTGACTTTTCTCGCTTCATTACGTTGTTGAATCAATTTAGTGATTTCTGCTTCATCGAAGTTATGAGTATCTTCTGAGTTGGCTTCAGGTTTAGCTTCTAATCCTAAAATCCCTGCTAAATGAACTAAAGTTTGCCATTGTCGTTGTAAATTTTCCAAATCAGTAGCGGTTTTACCTTCATGGGTTAACAGATTTCCTTCCCGACGGAGATTTTTAGCTAATTCAAACAAAATCGCCAATCCCCCAGGAGAGTTAAAATCATCGTCCATTGCTGCTTTGAATTGTTCTATGACAGTAGAGTCGAGTTCTTGGTTTTTCTGGCAACCTAATCTATTGCCATATTTTTCCCCAAAGAGTAAACCTTGCTGTAAAGTCTGCCAAGCATTGGTTGCCGAACTAATCGCCTCTTCCGTAAAATCTAAAGGCTTGCGGTAATGTGCCTGTAAAACAAACAATCTAATTACCATTGGATCGAGGGGACGATTTAATAACTCGCGAATGGTCGTAAAGTTCCCCAAAGACTTAGACATTTTTGACCCATTCACCGTTACCATGCCATTATGCAGCCAATATTTAGCCAGGGGTTTACCATTGGCAGCTTCTGACTGGGCGATTTCATTTTCATGATGGGGAAATATCAAATCCCCTCCACCGCCATGAATATCGATAGTTTCTCCCAACAATGCCCTCACCATAGCAGAACATTCAATATGCCAACCAGGACGACCCCTCACCTCAAGGAGAATCCCAAGCTGGTTCTTCTGGTTTGGCACTTTTCCAGAGGGCAAAATCTGAAGGATGTTTTTTATTACTATTTGCAGGGTTGTGAAGGGTTCGAGGCGACGGGTTTGGGTATTGTAAATTTTTAAAGTCATCGATTCTATGTAACTATCTTTAAAGGGGTAAAGGAGGAATACGAGCTAAAATTCCTTTTTGTAAAACTTCTGGACGGTCTTGGCGTTTAATTAGTCCATCGTGGCTAGCAAAAAGTATTGTTCGGCAAATCTTAATATAGAAGAGGGACTGGTTATCGGTGGCAAGTCACCAAACATCAGAGTAGTTTTATTGGGTGCAGCAAAAGCCACAGCACAGGGACGATTACAAGCACTCAGACAACTAACTTCTTGGATAATAAATTCATCTTTATATTGCCAGTTTGCTTGTGATTCTTCTAATTGATTGGATAAATGTTTTCCACCTTTTTGTCCTAAATAATCCTTTTGTTGAGGAGAAAAGGCGCAGGAGCGACAGACAAATATAGTGTGTTTGCTCATTTTAATTAGAGTTTGATATTTTGCTATTTTGCTTTTAATTGATAGATATCTGACTGTTGTATTTCCGCAATCGATTTATGAATTTTGTATTGTTTTGGAGGTTGTTCCACGATCACAATCGCTGTTTCAATGTGCGGGCAACCTGGTTCATGACAGGTCAGGTTCCCTGCCGTAAAACGACAGGGCTTGCCTGACCGTTGGTTAATTGATTTCAAGAAATAGTGACTTGTTGGTCTAGATTTGAAATTTCAGTTATCCAAGCTTTTACTTGTTTTACCTTTGCAGGATCGGCTTTGAAATTACTTCGAGAAAATAAATCCATGAGGTTTACCAAGGTAAGTTAGGTAGACTAAATTTATTGGGAAAAATTAAACCAGCTAAACATTTATTAAGCTGTTGTTTAATTAAAGACTCATCTAAATTACGTCCGATGAATACCAGTTCGTTC
>JBCCDL010000295.1:0-7119 GCA_039030815.1 Cyanobacteria bacterium P01_A01_bin.83
AGATGTCAATTCAATTCTCTATCACCCACAGCATGAATATACTAAGTCTTTATTAGATGCAGCATTGCACCTTCAGGCGGTTGCCGAGGAGGAGGCTGACATTATAACTACTAAACAACCTCTGTTAAGAGTTCAAGACCTCAAACAATACTTTACTTTGGAAACCAATTTGCTCCAGCAGTTATTGTCTCAGGAAAAAGCTAAGGTAATTAAAGCGGTTGATGATATTAGCTTTGATTTGTATCCAGGGGAAATACTGGGGCTAGTGGGGGAATCTGGCTGCGGCAAAAGTACTCTATCGCGGACAATTTTGCAGTTACTCCAGCCCACGGCAGGTAAAGTCGAATTTCTGGGACAAGATTTAACTACCATGACTCCTCAAGCCCTACGGAGTATGAGGCGACAGCTACAAATGGTGTTTCAAGATCCTCGCGCCTGTTTAAATCCTTTAATGACGGTAGGTGAAAGTATCGCCGACCCTTTATTGATTCATCGCCTAGCCACCGCCAGTGAAGCTAAACAGCAGGTGAACCTGATGCTATCAAAAGTAGGCTTAACTCCTGCCACAGACTACTATCAACGCTATCCTCAAGAATTATCAGGAGGACAACAGCAACGAGTAGCGATCGCCAGAGCCTTAATTACTAAGCCTAAATTAATTATCTGCGATGAACCTGTGAGTATGCTTGACGCTACGGTGCAAACTCAGGTATTGGAATTAATGTTGGCATTAAAAGCAGAGTTTGACCTTACTTATCTGTTTATCACTCACGATCTCTGGGTAGCTAGATTCTTTTGCGATCGCATTGCGGTAATGAACTCAGGTAAAATTGTGGAACTTGATACCACCGAAAAAATCTTTACCCAAGCACAACATCCCTATACTCAGACATTACTTGCTGCGGCACCATTGCTAGCGAAGCAGAATCAATAAGCTTATGTTTTAAGCTTTACAGTCCTAAATTATCACTAAAATTAAGCATGAAAGTTTCAACATTATCTAGTTTAGACTGAAGCTTACGGAACTGAATTGCCAAAGCTAAAAAATCTTCGTAATGTTGTAATGCTAATTCAACTGCTTCTTCTGGATTTTCGTCAAGATACATTTTAAGACGGATGACTTGCAGTTCTGATTCTAAGGGCAGAGAAATCATAGTTTATTTTGCACAAAAGTGAAGGATGGTAATAGTTGTTGCGTAACAATACTCTAAAGCTGCGATACAAATTAGAGCTAAATGTCCGCTCACAAACGAAGGTTGATTATTGATCTTCAGTAATTTGAGTAGTTTGAAATTATGTTAGTGAAAAATAAATGAATTTTTAATAGTGAAAACACTTAGAATCAAATTGTTTAATATTTTTTTTATAAAGTGCTTAAAAACATTTTAGTTATAAAAAATGCAATGCGATCGCATTGCAGTAATGAACTCAGGTAAAATTGTGGGACTAGACACCACTAAAAAAATCTTTACCCAACACAACATCCTGATACTCGAAAATCACTTGCTGCTACCCCATTGTTAGCAAGTTAGATCAAGTCGATCAAGATAACTACCTTCTTCTTCTCAAATAATCCCACAAACTTCGTGAGTTATCATAGCGATCGCGATCATCATCGTATTCGATGTTGATTTCTCTTTCCCGTCGCTGGGGTTCTCGATAAGTTCTGCCGCGATTATAGTCGCGATCTCGGCGATAGCGATCATAGTCACGATCTCGGTAATCGCGATCGCCTCTTAATTCATCTAGTTCTCGGTCTGCGGCTCGTCTATATTTAGAATCGTGAGGTTTTCCGTTGGCTAGATATACTGGCTTAGAGATAATATTTTGCTCCGTAATATTCTCTGACAAAACATGGTTTGTGGTAGGCAAATACATTGCCCCTGGGCTTTGGCAAAGACGAATTGATAAGGTTAACGAACTGGCACAGATTATTTCCAACATAATACTTTTTTAAATAAGAAAACAGACATTTTTTAGTAATGTCTGCAAGAATAGGTTGTCATCAAAACAAGATACTAATATCACCTCCATCTAATTTAATTTAAACAATATCAATATCTTCAAAGGGAATAAAATCATTAGTGTTAGCAATAATTATAAAAGGTTCATCATCGAAAAAGACTTCACCTGAGCCTGTGTCAAAACTAAAGCGGTCTATTTCGTCATCATCAATTAAAAATCCTTCCGCTAAGACTTCAATTCGATCTCCTTCATCAAAAAAGAAATCTTCAATAGTATCAACTCCTGTTTCTAAAATAGTGGAAAAGACAAAAGTATCAGCACCTCTTCCTCCATTGAGAATGTCATCTCCTTGCTCTCCTTCGAGGATGTCATCGCCATCATTACCAGACAAGGTATCTCGCCCTTCTCCTCCTAATAAAGTATCTGACTCCGATTCCCCAAATAGTTCGTCATCTCCGTCGCCACCATCGAGGAAATCTTCGCCAGACTCACCACCAAAGAGAAGATCGTTATGATTCTCCCCAAAAATCAGGTCGTCTCCTTCACCACCTAACAAAGTGTCAAAGCCATCAAAACCAAGTAAGACATCATCGTCTTCCTCTC
The DNA here is from genome assembly GCA_039030815.1 of Cyanobacteria bacterium P01_A01_bin.83. GTDB lineage: Bacteria > Cyanobacteriota > Cyanobacteriia > Cyanobacteriales > Xenococcaceae > Waterburya. Next base: position 2,569 of record JBCCDL010000295.1, read on the forward strand.
CGTTGATAAAATCTTGATCTGCTCCCCCGTTAATGGTATCCTCTCCATCAAATCCGAGCAGAACATCGTTGCCAAAATAGCCATCAATAATATCATCACCCTCACGACCATCTATTATGTCGGCTTCTGCGCTCAAGGGAAATAGCAGACGTAAATCTTCGCTTTCTGGAGTACCATTAAATTCAGCCATGTTAAATACTTTTCTACGTTCAATTAGTATTAGAAATTAAATCTAACTTACTAGATTGTCTTGTTTTTCTAGCATAATTTAAACCTTAAAGAGTAAAAATAAAAAAGTTGGTAAAGCAGTGATTTTTTATATTTCTATGAAATTTTATTTTAAAAATATTATAAATAATTTACCAAAGACGAATAATCAACTAAAAAGTTCCTTGAGTAAAACTTTTTATTGATTATCGATTTTGAATTTACTCAATAATGTTTAAATACTAACATAGATAATAATTTATTATCAATCTACAAAATGAACAGTTGCACATTATTTTGTTAATAATGTTTTTGCTAGGTAGCCTCCAATTTCGCTATTTACTATACCGCAAGCGAAACAGATTGCAACTGCAATATTTGAAGATTTAATAGACCCTATTCCTGCCAAAATATTTAAATGATAACCAAAATAAAAACCAGCGGTTAACCCAAGCAACCATCCGATACCGCGACCTGCTGATATTTTACGGTCGAGAGTATTATGATGCTTAAATATTTTCAAGACTAAAACAATACTTATATACGACAAGGTATAAATCAAAATTGTTTTTTTAATACTATAATCAGAGAATGAAAAAAACATATTTGTTACTAAAGCCAAGCAAAATGAAAAAAAGGCAATACCACAGATTAAAACAAATTTATTTGAAAACATGGTTTCAGCAGTAAAAATGGCTAGAATTATTATGTAATGCTGTATATCTTAAAATGTGACTAGGAGAAGCAGATAACTTTTCCTAGTATGTTAGTGCCGAAATTTCACTATACTTTAACTTTGTTATAGTGAAGCTCCACCAATGCCCGCACCTATAAGAGTACCTACACCTGCACCTGCGCCTACTGCGGCATCTCTGCTAGCACCGCTTATCTCTTGACGATCTGCAACGACTCCTCCAAGATAAGATCCACCAGCTCCTCCTGCTACAGTCCCAATCGCACTCCCTATTTTAGAGCCGATTGCTGAACCAGCAGTATATCCAGCTCCAGCTCCCAGACCCCCTACAGGTGTTGTAATTAATCCACCTCCAACAGCTCCAATCGTACCACCAATTGCGCCTCCAACGCCTCCTTTAATTGATGTTTGTTTACTGCTGCTCAGTTCCATGTTACTAGATTCAAATTCTACAAGCTTTAACATTTATTTGTCTCCCAAGAGTTTTGTTTACTGTTCGTAACTAGCAGCTTTTCTTCGCTGTTATTAATTAAGTTATCAAATAAAAATAGTAAATCAAGTGTTTCCTACAGAATAAAAAGACAAAATATAACTGATTTTTGTCCTAAAAATAACCTGAATAGCAAATTGTATTTTCAGCTCAATATTATGCAAAAAAATTGTTAAATTGCATAAGCAAAAAAACATTGGCATGAGCTAAAAAGCTACGAATTTTTTAAAATACTATATATATGTGTAAAAAAGTTCCTCATAACTTGAATATTTTAATTGAGAACCAAGGATATAACGATTAGGCTTCACTTTATACCGTCGCCCTAACCACCACTTGCTACGCGAAGATGGTCGAATGCGGGCTGATTATTCGTTCAAAAGTCATCTTCATAATTCAACTCCTCAAATAATCAATAACCTACTTTGTACGGCTATAAGATCTCTCCTTGTTCTCCCAATTGTGGATAAGCTTTGCCTTGACGACGATATATTGCCGCAATATCTGGATAACCCCATTCAAAAACCGTTTTGCTATAGGTTTCTGGATCTAGACGCACCTTGTCATACAAACCTGCCTGTAACCGTTGACGTTGTGCCTCAAATAAGACTACGGCATTGGCTACGGACACATTGAGGGACTGCACCATTCCCTGCATTGGAATAATAATATGTCCATCTACCAAATCTGCTGCTTGATCCGTCACCCCCCATTTTTCTGTACCCAGGAGAATCGCTGTGGGCTGAGTATAATCTACCTGGCGATAGTCAATCGCCCTGCCGCTCAAATGAGCCGCAAAAACCTGATAATTGTCTCGCTGTAAAGATTTAATCGCAGTCTTAATATCAGCATGGGAATGTAGCTTGACCCATTTTTCGCTGCCTTGAGCAACTTGGGAATAGGTGGGGGTGTCGCTATGACGATTAACAGCATGGACGGCAAAAACACCTACTGCATCGCAGGTACGAATAATAGCTGAAAGGTTGTGAGGTTTATGCACATCCTCCATTAACACAGTCAGATCTGGTTGTCTGCGATCTAAAACCTGTTTGAACCTTTGATATCGTCTCGGAATCATTAAGCAAAAAATAATAACTGCTAAATAAACAGCGTACTATTATTTTAGAATATGCCTCTAATCAATAGCGCACCACGAATATATCGTCGTTAATCTATCACTCTGAATCAAAGCAGTTCAATTCAAGTCAAAGATTTGATTATCATGGCTGCATTAAAAACCTCCCCTACTGATCAAGCAACCTGATAAAATAAACTCATAACGAGTATGGATAATTAAGCAAATACTGATGCAAATTAAAGAATTAAAAGTCAAGCAAATTCAGCGACCCTTACCCCGACAAACCGATCAAGCTAAGGTACAGCAATTAGCCCAGTCTATTGATCAAGAGGGCTTACGAGAGCCAATTGATGTGCTGGAGGTAGAAGGGCAATACTATGGATTTTCGGGCTGTCATCGTTATGAAGCCCATCAGCTTTTAGGAAAAGAAACCATCAAATGTTATGTTCGTCGCGCACCCCGTTCAGTATTGCGATCGCACATTGCTTAAGCTACTTATTAACTGATGTTACGCACTAATTAATCTGTGAAGGCTGGGTAAAGGGTAAAAGGTAAGGGGTATTGGTGACAAGTTAAGGTTCTACGTTTAGGGTCAACTAGTTATTACCTCTAAGCCTTAAGCTTTTCCATTTTTCTCTATTCAGAAAAGCTATTTAAAAGCGATCGCTAACTAGCTTTTTAAAATCTACATATAGCGTTGACTAATAATGCAAACACTATATACAGTAGTTGACTACTTGGATTTTTTCTTAACTTGTCACGGTTGGGTAAGGTGTAAAGGATTACCCCTGTTAAGGTGAGCGTTTGTACTAATTGATTCATCTACTATTCAAGGAAATAATAGGGTTTTGCAAGTTGAAAATTGTTGACATGCCACTAAAACATACAAAATGCTTCAATAAGAAATTCAGCTTTTTTAGCGATTGGCTTCGCCAGTGCGCGGAGCGCAATCGCATCTTCAAACCCTTGTAAATTCGAGATAGTACTTTTGTTCACCTTAACAGGGGTAGGGGTAAAGGATTAATTGATCTGCTTTCATACTTGCTTGAAACTAACATTTGATCGCTGTTTGGCGCATATGTCAGTTATTAAAGTCATTCCCGTAATTTTTTTAACGGCACTTCCCCAAAAAAAAGTAAGGTATTTTCAAATACCTTGCTAACATCTACAAAAGTTTTTCCAACAGAAATATTAATTGCGATCGCTACTCTACCTTATGGTTGCAATTTTAATAACCAGAATTTTTGGATTAATCAACTCCCACAGGTACAGGGATGTATTCTTCTTGTTCAGCATTTAAAAACCTTTGCTGGTTAATAATTGCGATTGCAATTAAGCTAATCGACAATAAACAAATTAGAAACATGGTTATGAGCCTCTTAAATGAACTTTATTTCTCAAGAATAAAAACTAAGAAAACACAAAACGAGCTTTTAGTTGACACGTCTACTGCCATAATAGATGTAATCTAAATTACCTAGATATCTGAAAGTTATCAATCTCTCAACTGAATGATTTTGAGGTTAATTATTTCGTTCAACGAATTACTATAGACTAATATAACTAATTCCATTACTAGAAATGGGAATTAATCGAGAAGTGTTTTGAGCCCTAGCTTAAGAACATAAATTTAAAATAATCAAACATGGCAACTATCGGGATTGAGATAGCTTTAGCGATTGTAGACAAAGCGATCGCTCCTAAACGACTGAGTACTTTACAAGAGCTAATACTAAAGGAGTGTTGGCTAGAAAAAAGTTATCAGGAAATTGCTCAAAATTCTGGTTATGATCCAGATTATGTGAGGGTTGTCGGCTCTCGCCTGTGGCTGACGCTGTCTCAAGCTTTTGCGGAAAAAGTAACTAAAAATAATTTCAAAGTCATTTTAAGACAGCAAGAAACAACTGGTAATTTTGCTGATCATAAAGTTGAGACACCCCATGGAAAAGTTCCTCTCTCCTCAAAATTATATATAGAGCGTCCTCCACAAGAAACTTTGGCTTATCAGGAAATTCTCAATCCTGCTGCTTTAATCAGAATCAAATCTCCCTTAAACATGGGGAAGACATCTCTAGCAGCGAG
>JBCCDL010000296.1:0-7116 GCA_039030815.1 Cyanobacteria bacterium P01_A01_bin.83
ACTATGGGAGTGAGAATATTGCTTTCAACCTGCTGAATCAGGATATAAAGTACAATTACCGCCAAGGCTTTCCAGGGAGCATCCAATAACGCCATCGCCGCAGGAGGAATCACGCTCAACACAGGCCCCAAATTAGGAATAAAAGTCAAAATGCCAGCTAACAAGGAATTAGCTAGAGGTAGCCTAACACCTAATATTAGTAGCCCAATACCGCTGAGAACGGCAATAACCGCCATATTAAACAAAATTCCAATTGCCCAGCCACCCAAATTGCGCTCACATTTTTTGAGAATAGTTTGCACTCGCTGACGATAAAAAGCGGGGAACATTAGCAAAAACATTTGACGATAAGGAGTTGGATCGGACAACAGCATAATTGTCACCACAATCACCAAGACGGAATTGAGAACTACCCCCAAAGTGATTGAAAATAAGTCAATGAAATTACCAATTATTCTGTCGGTAAAAGATTGAATATTCTGGGTCAGTGACTCAAATCCCTGCACCTCATTCATCAGGCTTTTTGGTAATAAATTACGGAGCCATTCACTCCAGCTACTAAGCTGTTCCAAACCAATGGGTACCAGAGTTACTAGCTCTTGAAATTGGTCGATAAAAGGCGGTATTACCAAAGCAATAAAGCCCACAATAAAGATTAAAACTCCTGTAACGGCAATTGCGATCGCCAGTTTACGTTGTAGGTGTAATTTGCGCTGCATTAGTTTGACCAGTTGGTTAATAGCAGTAGCAAAAACAACTGAAGCAAAAGCTAATAATAATACCTGTTTGATTTGCCACAGAATATACAGGGCAATAACAATAGCTAAAAATCCAATTAATGTCCCCAGGCTCACGATGATTTTCTCCAATGCTAATTATCTTAATTTAGTAGTTTGCGATATTAATATTTCTTTTCTCTAAAAAATACTTTATTGATGGACAAATCATAATTGACCATCGATAATTCGTTTATTTTGAGTCTTTTCTGAAGCTAAACAGTAAAGATGAAAATAGTTTAGATACTACCTGACTACTAACACAATACCCATAAGATAGAATCTGGTTGATTTATGAAGTTTGATTTTTTATCCCAGGAGTTTTTGAACAATACAGTCAATGACTATTTAATAGCAGCGGTAATTCTAGGCGGCTGCGTTTTTGTCGTTAAGATGCTCCGACGTTTAGCATTTAAGAGTCTCAAAAGATGGACAGCCAAAACAGATAATATTTATGATGACGCGATTATCGGTATTCTCGAACGAGACTTAGTGCCGTTGGCATATATAACTGCCTTCTATATGACAATCGGCAATTTAGCTTTACATCCAATAGTAGAGCGTGTTTTCAGCGCCGTTGTCACCATTGTAGCGACGCTTTTGATAATCAGACTATTGTCATATGCAGTGGAATACATCATCAAAATTTATTGGATTAACTATCACCCGGATCATGTCGACCTTGAGCAAAGCATCAACGCTTTAATCCCTGCAATCCGAGTTTTGATTTGGCTGATTGGGATGGCATTTTTACTAGATAATTTGGGGTTTGATATCTCAGCGGTGGTTGCTAGTTTGGGCATTGGCGGTGTAGCAATCGCTCTTGCTTCTCAAGGGGTTTTACAGGACTTGTTTAGCTATTTTGCAATTTTGTTGGATCGTCCCTTTGAATTAGGCGATTTTATTATTATTGGCGATTATCTGGGAACAGTAGAATATGTCGGCATCAAAACTACTAGACTTAGAAGCATTAGTGGCGAAGAAATTATTATTGCTAATACAGATTTGATTAATTCACGCATACGCAACTGTAAAAGAATGGGTCAACGCCGAATTGTCTTTAAGTTTGGTGTGGTATATCAAACAACCTCCGAACAATTAGCGCAAATTCCTGTATTAGTCCGAGAAATTATTGATCAGACCCCACACGCCATTTATGATCGCGCTCACTTTGCTGGTTATGCTGACTATAGTTTGGATTTTGAAGTAGTCTATTTGATTGATACTAGTGACTACAATATCTATATGAATGCTCAACAAGAAGTTAATTTGGCAGTTAAGAGTAGTTTTGCCAAGCATGGTATTGAGTTTGCTTATCCCACTCAAATTAATTATCTGACTAAAGTGTCAGGTGATGCTTCCTCTAACGGCAAACTGGCAGTAGAAGTAAATTCTTAAAACATATTACATCTAAGAGACTGTTTATCAATTAAATCTTAAGAAATTCGCGCTTTTGCTGCACGAGCGAAGCTCGAAGTCGCGTCTGCGACGCTTGCACAGCGAAGCTGTGCTGCGGGGTAACCCCGCAGGGCGTAAGCGCCCAAGTACAGAGGCTTTCGCCTCAAAGCCCCTTCGGGGCGCTGGCGCGTAGCGCCGTCCACTGCGTGACGCTTACCTGCTTAGTCTTAGCCTTCGGCTTGCTAACGCAACCGACTTGCGGACGCTTACGCAGGCTGCACCGCACTAACTCACCGAATCGCGCGGGGAAACCCTAGACGAAGCGGACTTGTCTTCAACGACTTTCGCAGCGCAGAACGTACGTTCAGGAGGACGCGACACCACAAAGGGCTTGCCCGCATGTACTTGGTTCACAAAGGCGATCGCTTTCGCCGCATGTTGCGCGAGTCGTCCGTATCGTCGCTTTAGCAAGGACACGGTGTCGGAGGTCTCCTCCGACACGTGAGATGTCCGCGGCGACTTGCAACTCTTCGAGTTGCGCCTGCGTGCGCCCCTGTGCCGCATGTAGTAAAAAGTAGCAAATGTCCTAACTAAAAGACGTACTGCTATATCATCAAACGAAACACGGAAAACCGTGTCGCGGAGGTGTCCAAAGCCAATGCATAGGTAATGCCGCTTTTTTGTGTGAATATTCATTCAAAAAACGCGCCGTATGTATTGGGCTTTTGTAGAGAATGTAAACGATGATAAATACCGCCGTGGTTTAACAACTCCTCATGACTACCCACCTCGATAATTCTCCCTGCATCCAAGACTACAATTTTATCGGCTTCACGAATGGTACTGAGACGATGGGCAACAATTAGGGTGGTGCGAGTGCCGAGGATGGACTTCATTGCCAGTTGAATTGAACGTTCCGACTCATAATCTAAGCTAGATGTTGCCTCGTCAAAAATTAAGATATCGGGGTCAACCACCAAAGCCCTGGCAATCCCCAACCGCTGCTTTTGACCTCCTGACAGTCTGACTCCTCGTTCTCCCACTAAGGTTAAATATCCTTGGGGTAGTTCATGAATAAACTCATCCACTCGCGCTATCTGACAAGCTTGCTTAACTTGCTCTCGATCAACTTTAGGATTGCCATAAGTGAGGTTATCCCAAACAGTACCATTAAATATATCTACATCCTGATGCACGATCGCTAGACGGCGACGATAATGAGCAATATCTAACTCTTGTATATTAGTACCGTCAAGTTTAATTGCTCCCTGATTGGGTTCAAAATAGCGAAATAGAAGCTTAACTAAGGTGGATTTACCCGAACCTGAACGACCCACTAGAGCAACGGTTTGATAGGGTTTGATAATCAGGTTAATGTCTTGTAAGATTAAGCGATCGCGATCATAACCAAAACTAAGATGACTAAATTCTAATTTACCGTCAAAGTGATAGGGATTATCCGCTACATCTTCTAATACCAGGCTAGCAGCATCGGCACCAGATTTAAGCTGCATAAAGTCATGAAAACGCCGCATCGAGGCATAACGACGGGCAAAAATCTCGGCTAATTGGCTAATAGGTTCTAATTCTGCATAAGCCATACTCGAAACTGTCAGAGTCGTAATAAAGTGTCCCAGAGTTATATTTCCTCTAACAGTAGAGATCAGGGTAAACAGCAAAACTAAAAAGACACAGGTTTGAATTACGGTGCGCGACCAGGTAATTAAATTAACATAGCCACGATGGATACGATAGTTAACGTATATAAACTCCCGTTCAAACCGCTGTTTTTGCCTTTGGTATTCCTGTGCCTCGGTGGCAAAAGATTTAACGGTTTTAATGTTGGTAATAATTTCTGAGGTACGACTTTCAGTATTTTCCTGATGCTTTTCCAATAACTCTTCTTTAGCAATCAGAATCTTGAGATTTTTCAAGCTATAGGTCAGGATCAAAACAAAAGAAAGCAAAAAAGCGATCGCAATTCCCGCATCGATGAACAAAATCATCACAAAAATGCCTAGTATTCTGGCAAACTTGGGAATCAACTGTCCTGCAATTTCAGGATATGTCCAGGTATGATTTTCAATTCCCCGCGCAATTCGCCCTGCAATTCGCCCAGGATTATTCTCGTCATAATAACCCAAGGGTAAAGTCAGAATCTTGGCTACTACCTGACTAAAATGATCTCTTCTGGCTTTGAGGGCAATTGCCCAGTGATGCCATACCCCAATCCAAGGCTGAATTGGAGATCGCATTACCGTTACCAGAAAAACTATGCCCAGCAACACCCCTAAAGATAACCATTTACCTTCGGGAAAATTGCCCATATTTTGAACTAAATCAATCAAGCCAACTAAAAGTGGATCTAAAGGTTGATTTGATAAAACATTTAAAATCTGTCCAATACAGTAGGGGACAACCAAATCAATAATTTCAAACAGACTTGATGCTGAAATACTTGCAATAGCGATCGCTTTGTAGTTACGAAAGTAACCAACGACATCTTTAAAAGAAGACATATATAAGGAATGAGGAATGAGGAATGAGGAACGAACAAAGGCACAGCTTGCTGAGTCCAAAGACTTGCTATCACAACTGCAACCGCTGCATGCGCCACTGTGCCGCATGTATGAAAAACAGAAATAAATCTCGCTTACTTCGCGCAGATAATCTCTTTCTTACTTTGTTACTTCTTGCTTAAGAGCAATTTAAAACCAATTTAATTACCAGTCCGATTTAACATTTATGGTTTTTTCCTTAATTGAACATTCGCCAGGGATAAAAACTGCTTAGATATATAGAGGCAGTTTATTCAGCTTATTACTAAACAATTCTCATAGTTAAAATTAATGTCTTCTAATTCCACTATAGCTATTCCTAACTTACATCGCTCAGTGTTAGATAATGGCATTATCCTGATAGTCGTTGAAAATCAAGCTGCGGATATCATTTCAGGACGCTTCTTTTTCAAAGATGCAGGTACAATTGTTGAGCATTCCCAACAGGCGGGATTAGCTCATCTAGTGTCAGCGGTGATTACCAAAGGAACCGAGAATTTATCGGCTTTAGAAATTGCCGAACAAGTGGAGTCTATTGGTGCTGGTTTGGGTGCGGACACTTCAACCGATTACTTTTCCCTAAGCCTTAAGACAGTCTCCTCCGATTTTCCCCCCATGTTAAAGCTGCTAGGAGAAATAATGCGATCGCCAACTTTTCCCACTACGGAGGTAGAATTGGAACGTAAGCTAACTATAGAAGGAATTCGCTCTCAACGAGAACAGCCTTTTAACGTGGCGTTTAATCAACTGCGACAACAGATGTACCCCAACCATCCCTATGGAATTTCAATTTTGGGTACTGAAGCCAGCGTTGCCACTTTAACCGCAAAAGATCTACAACAATATCATCGTACTTACTTTCGCCCCGATAACTTGGTGATTAGCCTTTCAGGAAGAATCACTCAAGAGCAAGCATCAGGTTTAGTTTCAGAGGTATTTGGAGATTGGCAGCAACCTGAGCAACCTTGTCCTGTTACCAAGCTTAATTCTCCCGTGTCTGCACCATCTCAGCAGCAAATCATTCAGGATACTCAGCAGTCGATTGTCATGCTGGGTTATTTAGGAACCAAAGTCAATCTTGAGGATTATCCAGTCTTGAAGTTGATTAGTACTTATTTGGGTAATGGGCTTTCCAGCCGTTTGTTTGTCGAACTAAGAGAAAAAAGAGGATTAGCTTACGATATTTCAGCATTCTTTCCCACTCGTTTAGATACAGCGCCTTTTATTACCTATATGGGAACAGCCCCGATTAATACTGAAGTAGCAATTGAAGGTTTAAGCTCAGAAGTAGCCCGTTTAACGACCCAAACCTTGACAGAATCGGAATTACAGGGAGCAAAAAATAAGCTTTTGGGTCAATATGCTCTAGGAAAGCAAACTAATGGCGAAATTGCTCAAACCTATGGCTGGTATGAAACATTGGGGCTGGGGATTGAATTTGACCAACTATTCCAAGATCAGATTTCTCCCATCACTCCCGATAGGATCAAGTCAGTGGCAAATAAATATCTAAGCCAGCCTTACATTTCAATTGTTAAACCTGAAAGTATTAACAACTAATACTAAATCCTGTTTACATACAATACTTAAAGTTTGTGTGAAGGCACAAAGGCGCTTCTTACGACAATCGCTGCACGAGCGAAGCTCGAAGTCGCGTCTAGCGACGCTTGCACGCTCCGCGTGCTGCGGGGAGACCCCCAAGACCGCGTTGTCGCGCCCCCTCACAACCCATGTGGGCATGACGTGCAGAGGGATTTAACCTGGTTTTGGACTTCCAGTTTAAAAGTAGGTTTTTAAAATCGGATTTGGTATAACTAATCCCCGATCCCTAATCTCTACAAAGGCGGAACCCTGCGGGCAAGCCCTTTGTATTTGGGGCGGGGTACTGTTGACTCAACCTAGTTATAAAATATCAGTTAAATTGAGTTATGCGATCGCTATATTTTTACAGTCAACTTTAAAAATCTTTTAGTCTGAATTTTAGATTGAGGATTTGACGGCAAATTTACTAACTGATGATAGAAGTATAAATACTTTAGATCTGCAATTAACATGAGTGTCAGTAAAGATCCTTCCGCTGCTGCTGTATTTTCTCCTCACAACAACGATCCCTCTATTTCGATAGTGATTCCTACTTATAACGAGGTAGAAAATATTGAAGAAGTTGTCCATGGCTTTCTAACTTCTCAATATCCTGACCTGCTAGAAATAATAGTTGTTGATGGTGAAAGTACTGATGGTACAAAAGAGAAGTTGCACTCCTTAGCTAAAACCCACCCTCAGGTTAAAGTTATCAATAATCCTCAACGAATTCAATCTGCCGCGCTCAATATTGGTTTAAAAGCTAGTAAAGGAGAACTTTTTCTTCGTGCTGATGCTCACTG
>JBCCDL010000297.1:0-7108 GCA_039030815.1 Cyanobacteria bacterium P01_A01_bin.83
ACAGGGACACTTTTTCCTGTCACATCAGATATGGTTGCTTGAGTTGATAAGTTTTGGGTATGAGTTAAAACCATAATTTTTCTAGCTCTTAATTTATTTTTGGTAACGCTGCTATGTGGAACAAATTTGTCGAAGACGGCTATGCTTGATGAGATGGTGTATCTGTAAATTGAAAAGAAGATAAAAATACCATTCTTCTTTTTAGCTACTTTCTTGATCGCAGGGCAGTTTAGAAACAGATTCTATGAAGTACTCACTTTGAATTTTAATTCAAACATAGAAGCAAGTCAATTTTATTTAAAAAATAATAGATTTAAGTCTATGAAGATATCAAAGTATAGATTAGAGGCTATTTCATTTTCTACTTTCAGCTAAACCTTTTAGGATGAATGTTTTTTAACCGTAACGTGAGAATATTTTCATGATTTGATGAGCCTATACTAATCCTCTAAATATTGACTATGATCGCTTGAGTTAATTTCTTCAGGACGCTTACCCGCCCTTTGGCTGTCGGTTGGTAAATTTGAAAATGGCTGTAAGTAGTATGGTTATTTCTTATAAGAACCATACGAAAGTATGTACTAAATCCCTAATCCCCCGAACAAATTACTGAGATGGTAGGTCAATTAATCAGAACGACTATACATCAAAATTTCGGGATTTGAGGGCAGAAATACTGATTTGAGAAGAAATTGCCCAAACAATAATCTGCAAAGCACTAGTAAACATTGATGATGGTTCAGCTACAACTATTGGCAAGCCACGATTCTTATATTGAGCAACGATCGGATCTAGAGGAATGTAACCCAAAAAAGGTACTCTTAATTTGGGATTTGATGGTTCACTATCTTGAATCTCATACTTGCGTTTAGATATATCGGCAGCAAGAATATTAGACTTGTTTTCGAGCAAGCCAATAACAGGCGCCTGCAATTGCTCAAACATACTTACAGTTTTGTAGATATCTGGGTGAGCTTTTTTATCGTCAGTGGCAACCATCACCACGCCATCAAAAGAAAAAGCTTGTGCCAAAGCAATTTGGATATCTCCCATACGCGGCGGTAAGTTAATAATTAGATAATCTAGATTGCCCCATTGGACTTCTTCTAAAATTCGCTTTATTTCTTGGTTGAGCCAATAGTTGCACCATTCATCACACCAATCTTCTAACGGATCTCTATCAATTAAAGAAGCGATCGCAAGTAGCTTAACACCAAAGTTGTCAACAGGCTGGAAAAGACCTTTTGAAGTTGGAATATATGGTTGTTTAATTCCCAAAATCTCTGACGAGCGATCGCTGTTTGTCTCAGCATCCAGCAGACCAATTTTTAAGCCAGCTTGAGCTAGCATTACCGCCGTATTGACTGCAACTGTGGTTTTGCCAACTTTTCCCTGACCACTAGAAAAAGCAATTATGTTTTTAACGCCAAGGATGTTGCGGCGATCATATTTGGGTTGATGATGGATCGCTTTAGCTGGAATTTCGTCTAAAGCAGAAAAGAACATAGATTAAAATTCTCCCTAGTCTATTTTCGTTACCAAATTGTTGGTTAGTAATTTTGTTGTCTTTAAAAAAGATATTCTTTAGAGTCTGAATTGCCGTGTTGACGGCGCAACTTGTCAATAGTTCGTCTTCTAATTTGGTTGATTTCTTCTCGACTCAAATTGAATGTCTGAGCAACTTCTGCTGGGGTCTTGATGATACCATCGTCCAAACCATAACGTAACCGTAAGATATCTCTTTCTCTCGAGTCAAGACTACTCAAAATAGTTTCTACATCTTCGTGCATTGATTGATTGACAATCCACTGTTCTGGTGTGATCAAATCTGATACGATGTATTCTTCTATTGAGCAAGAGTCTTCTTCTCGGGTAACAGGGAGTTCTAGGGAAAACGGCATTTGAACTACCTCAAGCACAAATCGAAACTGCTTTACACTCATGTTGAGACTTTCTGCCATTTCCGTTTCGCTAGGTTGACGCTGAAGTTTTTGCCACAGGTGTCTAAATGTTTTCTTAATTCGTGACAGCTTGTTATAAATATGAATCGGCAGACGGATAGTTCGTGATTGATCGGCGATCGCACTTAAGATTGACTGGCGAATCCACCAATAAGCATAGGTAGAGAACTTACAGCCTTGCTCTGGATCGAATTTATCTACTGCTCGGATCAGACCGCAATTGCCTTCTTGAATTAGATCTTGAAATGAAAGCCCGCGCTTGAGGTATTTCTTGGCAATAAATACTACTAGTTGCAAATTTGACTGCACCATTTTGTTTTTAGCTTGACGACCCAGAAACAACCGATGACGAAAAGCATGAGAAGACAGACCGACTTCTTGTGACCATTCTAAATCGCTGGGATGTCGTCCTAATTTGTTTCGCAACTGTTGACGAATTTTCTCTAAATAGAGCAGATCGTTAATTTTGCGACTGAGTACAATTTCTTCTTCTCCGCTTAATAATGGGACTCGGGCGATCGTCTGTAGATAATTTTGAACTGAATCCTGGTCATAATTTTGTTGATCAGTTTTAGCCTGAGAACAGCTATATTTTGGTTTAACTAACTGTTTTTCAGTAGTTTTAGCATAATTGCCTTGGTCGGGGACTAATTCTGAACTCCTTGAGCATTGATCGTTATTTTTGATGACATTATCGATTTGTATCATATTGAAATTATGTTTAATCGAGAGTTATCAATTTGCGTTTTGGAGATTATTTAGAGATTAGTTTTGCTGAGAGGTGGAGTGTGATTAATAATAGGCTTTACTCCATGCCATGATCAGTAAATTTTACTTTTTGTTTTCTCTTTGCTATTTTATCGATGTAACTCTATGCTTTTAGTATTCTTAATCTAAAATCGCTCATTTTTTGAGAAGCAGTAACAGATTAAAATCACATCAGAGTATTGAATATAAATAAGCCTATAGTATAAAATTTACCAATTTTTTTAATTTTGAAATGCAGAAATTACATGCTAATGCATTTTATAGATTCTATTTATTAGCGTGAATATTATTATATAGAGTGCTACCTTATATCAATTACTTAAGCTTATATAAAGGCTTAAATCGCCTCAGAGAAAGCACTTTAACAACTATACTCCACCTATCAGCAAAACTAATCTCCAGTAAACTCTATGCAAATTAGACTTAAACAATATTTTTGTTGTTTAAGTCTAATTTAGTTTAACAATATTTCTGTTGTTTAAGTCAAGCAAAAATAAATAATTATTCTCATTGCGTTACTGAAATGCCTAGATAGGCTAAGTTAGAAGAAATTTGATCGAGTTAAAAAATTTGGCATTTTTTTGATAGACAACATCAATTACTAGAATTAGCCATTTGACAAATTCTGAACGACATATTAGCTTGGCAATACTCTTCCTTTTAATCTCAAAATATACATCTATCTATAGTTACTATTTTAAAAAATCAATTATGTTATCTGTTGATTTTAGTAATATTTATAATTGGTATTAATGGACACAATAGGTTCAATTTTTGCCACAAAGCCTAATTGTTTTGCTCCCAGAAGGAGTCATGAATCGCCTAGCCAGTTTAATTAAATTAAATGAGGCTATCTTGGCGAGTTGCGATTGTGTCGCAAGTCGAAAATTTAGGTATCACTCTCTCCACGCTAGCTTTATCAAGAGCCTAATTACAAAACTAAAAACTTCTCTATTTCAGCCAGAAATATCAAACTGCATAAAAAAATAAACCAACCGTAGTTAGTGAATGTAAGTAAAACATACAATTATTGATTCTAACTAGGTACAAAACTATGAAAAAATCTATAGCTCTTCTAACCGCAGTAATCGCCTTCGCTCCTTTAACTGCTTTAGCTCAAGACACTCAAACCAGTATTCAGAACAATACTAACTCTGCTACTGCTGTTGGTACAGGTAATTTTATCCGCCAAAATACGAATCAAACTAGTATTCAAGATCAACTAGACTTAGATGCTTACGGTGTTCCCTCCACATCTGATGCTCAAACTTCAGTCCAAATTAACGCTAACGAAGCCGCTGCTATTGGTGACTACAACGTACTTGATCAAAACGCGACTCAAACTAATATCCAAGACCAAGTTGATTTAAATCAGTATTTGCCTCAAGGCTACGGTTACTAAATTTCCTACTCTTATCAATTCAGATTTAGACCTAATTTTTAAGTCCTAGTTAATTTTAGCTAGGACTTATTTCTTTTGTCTTCATGTCAAAACAGTGAGCTAGATCACACTGCCTTGCAACTCTTCATACTACTTTTATATTGGCAGGATAATTGTTGAAGTAATGATAAAGATAGTCCAAATACAAATGATATTAATGTTGATCCCTCAAGCCGTTTCTTTTCTCAGTCAAAATACTATTTTATTTACACTGACCAAAGTTGTTTTTGAGCATAGTTTATTGTAATCAAACCCAAAAACAAAGATAAAAAAGAATAAGGTAAAGAGCAAGATCACTTTACTTGCTCGACCAAGCTGAAACATATAGTCATCGTAATTGATTTTTGGACTCTCTAAGTACATGCGATCTATGACAAGCTAGCCCCTTAACGCTCCCTGACAAGGGTAGACTTTTTACATTTGAGCCTGAAATCAAGAAAAGGGAGACAAGGAAGACAAGGAGACAAGGGAGCAAAAACTGATTATTTCGTGACCATGATAGTAGTCACTCACTGCTTTGTTAAAAACCTACAGTGAAGTGAGCTTAACGCTCCCCCGAATAAATTAATGTATGAAGAAACCGCTGAGGAGCAAGTAAAAACTATAAAGAGAGAAGAGGCAGTGACAAGTTCTCTACTCAAGTACGTGTTTCTGACTACTTCTTAACCAACGTCAGCTCAAGGCTGAGACACTGAGGGGTAGATGTGAAATATGCTATGTCGCTTTAAGATAATAATATTTGCTGCATAAATACTGCTAATACACAACTAACAAACAATATGAATACTCCCGAAACAGATGTTAAAGATCGCAGCTTTGGTGCGTTAATTTACTTATTTCCTCTAATTTACTCCTTGCCTTTTGGACTGGTCTTATTATCCCAGTTTCCTTGGTTAGCTCAGTTTTTTGCCCCATTCTTTACCCTCTATAGCGTTACCAATAGCTTGCCTTTCGCCAGCTTAATCATTTTCTTCGGCTTGTGGCTTGGAGTAGTGAGAAATGATAAAGTTAGCTATTTTCTGCGCTTTAATGCTATGCAGGCAATCCTACTTAATATTTTGCAGATTCTGTTCAGTTTAATTATGACAATTTTAGTTCCTGCTTTTGGTGCGGGGAGTCTACTTAGCCAAACTTTGACTAATACCATTTTTATGGGTAGCGTAACAGCTTGTTTCTTTTGTATGGTGCGCTCAATTCAAGGAGAATATGCGGAATTACCCGCTCTTTCTGATGCTGCTTCCTCACAAATTCGTTAACAGACAGTTAGGTTTAAATAATTAGTTGAATATGGAATAGTCAATAAAACCAATAGAGCTACATATAACTTCTAAAATACACTCATTAAGTTTTATGGTCTCCAGTACAATTGGGAGTCAGAATTAGCAGTAATCTAGAAACATCAAGAATTAAATCAAGATGTAACTTTACACATGCTTAACAAGATTCTATATGCTGACTCTGGTGCAGAAAATGCCCAAGATATGCTCAAAATATTATTGGAACTTCCTGCCACTCAAAATGCCACAGTATCAATTCTTAAGGTAATTTCGCCCAAAACTACTCAGGAAGGAACCGAAGCACAAGATAATGCTCAAGCTCAAATGGAACAGCTAGTGACCAAACTTGGTACAAACTGTGATGAGACCGCTTGTAAAGTAGAAGAAGGAGATCCCAAAACTACGGTTTTAAAAGTTGCCAAAGAAGTAGATGCGGATCTAATTATTATGGGTTCGCGGGGGTTGGGAAAATTACAGTCTATTTTGAGTAATTCGGTAAGTCAATATGTATTCCAATTAACTGATCGCTCGATGCTATTAGTTAAGGATGATATTTATGTCAAAAAGCTGAAACGAGTAATGGTGGCGATTGATAAATCTCCTGCTGCTAATTATGCTCTTGAGGTAACTCTAACTTTGCTTAGAGACTATAAAGATGCCGAGATCCTTCTGTGTCGGGTTAATCCAGATTTAGATCCTAATCTCAACTTGTCCCAAGCAGATATGGAGAATAATCCAATTCTGGCTCCAGCGGTCGCCAAAGTAAAACGCATGGGGTTAGAGTATCGCTGTTTAGTAACAGGTGGTAGACCAGCTCAAAAGATCTGTAGTTTAGCCGAAGCGCGAAATATTGATTTATTGGTCTTAGGTTCTCCCGAACGCCGCCCTTCAGTCGCCAAAAATTTACCAGATTTGGAGCGATTATTAGGAAGTTCTCTCTCTGACTACGTTCGTATTAAAGCTCCCTGTCCCGTTTTACTAGCAAGGCAAGAAATAGAAGTTTAAATTTCTAGATGTGCCAAGTAATTAAAAAATTTAGACCATTACACAATGTCTGCTGTGCATCCGTTCGGCAGGCATTTGTCTTTAATATACATCTGCTTTTTTATTTAAGTATGATTGAAGCATAATAGAATAAATAAAAATTTATATATATAGATATGAGCAGCTATGATTCAGATTATTTGCCTTCAAATATTTTAGGAGACAAATATCAAATTGAGCGAAAACTTGCTGATAAAGGGGCAAAGAAAACTCTATTGGGTCGAAATATTGAACAAGATAAGTTAGTAGTTATTAAGCTGCTTACTTTTGGAAATGAGGTTGTTTGGTCAGATTTTAAGCTCTTTGAAAGAGAAGCAGAAACTCTCAAGTCTTTGTCTCATCCTGCGATTCCCAGGTATATAGACTACTTTGAAATTGATACCGAACAGATTAAGGGATTTGCTCTAATTCAAAGTTATATTCCTGCCACCTCTCTAGCAGAGCAAATAAAGTCGGGTAGAAACTTTAGTGAGGCAGAAGTCAAGCAATTAGCTCAAGCTATTTTAGAAATCTTAAAGTATTTACATTCTTGCCAGCCGTCAGTAATTCATCGAGATATCAAACCCAGTAACATTTTATTAAGCGATCGCTCTGGAAATAGCGTCGGACAAGTTTAT
>JBCCDL010000298.1:0-7083 GCA_039030815.1 Cyanobacteria bacterium P01_A01_bin.83
ATTGATACTCCCTTGTATATTTGTGGCGTAGTTGCTAGTCGAGGTATTGCAGGTAACTGGGAATGGTGGAGTTTTGGTATTTCCCATGTAATTTTGATCTATATATTTGCCCGTATGTGGCGGCGTTCGGAAATTGTGACTGATGCCGAACTAACGGAAATTCGTTATGGAGGCAAGAATGCGGCTATTTTAAGGGGAACCAAGGCTTTTTTATTTGCGGTACCGATTAACTGTATTGGTATTGGCTACGCCATGTTAGCAATGGTCAAGGTGGTAGATGCCCTAGAATTGTGGCAAAGTTTAGGGGTTAATCCAGGGGCAAATCTGAAAATTTGGA
Source organism: Cyanobacteria bacterium P01_A01_bin.83 (assembly GCA_039030815.1). Classification (GTDB taxonomy): domain Bacteria; phylum Cyanobacteriota; class Cyanobacteriia; order Cyanobacteriales; family Xenococcaceae; genus Waterburya. The sequence continues at coordinate 338 of JBCCDL010000298.1, forward strand.
GTGTGGTGGGAGTAAGTCTGCTGGTTCTGATTTATTCTGGGTTTTCGGGACTTTGGGGCGTAGTTGCCACAGATTTCTTGCAGTTTTTTTTGGCATTGTTGGGTGCGATCGCTGTTGCGGTAGTCGCGGTCAATCATGTGGGAGGTATGCACGAACTGATTCCTCAAGTGCAACAGGCAAGCGAGTTAGACGTGTTGGCTTTTTTTCCGTTTCAGTTTGGTAACGGGGGTTTTCGTTGGAGTGATGCGGCAGGAATTACTGCTACGACTTTTTCTGCTTATTTATTTGTGCAGTGGTGGTCATTTCGTCGCAGTGACGGTGGAGGTGAATTTATTCAGCGTTTAATCGCGGCTAAAGATGAAGCCGAAGCCGAAAAATCAGCTTGGTTTTTTAATATTCTGCACTATGGTATCCGTACTTGGCCCTGGATCGTGGTGGCACTGGTAGCAACAGTTATCTATCCTGATCTGGCAGATAAGGAGCTAGGATATCCCAAATTGATGTTAGATTTTCTGCCTCCTGTTATGTTGGGTTTGGTGGTTACATCTTTGATGGCGGCATTTATGAGTACGGTTTCTACTTCCATCAACTGGGGTGCATCGTATTTGACCAATGATATTTATCTTCGCTTTCTCAAACCAGATGCCAGTCAAGGGGAATTAGTGATGATGGGTAGAATAGCCTCAGTTTTAGTAACCGTATTAGGAGCGATCGCGGCTTTGTATTCAACAGATATCACTACGGTTTTTCGCTTGGTAATTGCGATCGGGACTGGGCCTGGTTTAGTTTTGATACTGCGCTGGTTTTGGTGGCGCATCAATGCCGCAGCAGAATTAGCAGCTATGTTAGGCGGCTTTATGATCGGCTTGATCACCAGTATTAATCCTGAATTTAACCAACTTTTTGCCGATTTTGGCTATCGATTGCTGTTTATCTCTGGTACTACAGCTTTACTGTGGATTACGGTGATGTATCTTACTCCCCCAGAATCTGAAGCAGTTTTAGACGAATTTTATCGCCGTGTTCGACCAGGGGGAATTGGCTGGAGGCGATATCAGCAAAGAACAGGAATTGCTCCTGCCCAAAACATAACTCAAGATCTACTTAGGGTAGTTGCGGCTACCCTATTGCTGTTTGGTTCAATGTTTGCCATCGGGGGATTTCTACTATTACAGTCTCTCACAGGATTTGTGGCTTTAGCGATCGCTGTCAGCAGTGGTTTTTGGCTACGTCAATTAAATAAACCAAAGCCCCTAACAATGACTAAACCTGGTCTAGAATAAATTTCTTTCATTTGTTTTGCTCAACCCGCTTGTTATTATTGACCCAATTCTTGAGATCTTTGGGTCGCAGCTTTTACCGCTTCGATGAGTGCCGAACGAAACCCTGCACTCTCTAGTTGAGCTACTCCTACAATTGTGGTTCCTCCAGGACTTGTAACCTGGTCTTTTAGTACTCCTGGGTGCATTTGAGTTTCTTTGACCAGAGTTGCTGTGCCTAATACTGTCTGGGTTGCTAGCTGGAGAGCGATCGCTCTAGGTAAACCTGAAGCTACGCCACCATCTGCTAAAGCCTCAATTGCTAATGCCACAAAAGCTGGCCCTGAACCCGATAAACCTGTTACGGCATCCATAGAGGATTCGGGAACTTCTACTACTTCTCCCACCGCTGCAAATATTTTTTTAGCCTGATCTAAATGCTCTTGAGTAGCATATGTCCCCAAAGCGATCGCACTCATTCCTGCCCCAACTGTAGCGGGAGTGTTGGGCATGACGCGAATCACAGGCTGCTGGGGAAAGGCTTGCTCTAACCGCTGAGTTTTTACTCCTGCCAAAATTGAAATTATAGTGCTGTCAGGATTTGGCGTAATATCTGCTACTACAACATTAAGGATTTGGGGCTTAACTGCTAATAGCAGTATTTCAGCGGCGGATATTGCCGTCTGATTGTCGCCCGTAACTTTAACTTGATATTTCTGATTTAAAAAATCTCGTCGTGACTGTCTTGGTTCACTGACCAGTACAGTACTAGCAGCAAAAACTTGTTGCGCCAAAAGACGGGATAATATAGCCTCTGCCATTACCCCGCCACCAATGATACTTAAACAAATACTACTAGATTCCATAATCTAATAATACTATCTAATTGACTAAAGCTACTGAGCGGCAATATTTGGTTGTTGACCCCAAGCATCAGGTGCTGGTACAGGACGTCTTACGTGAGGTTCAGGGGTATGTACGTCTTTGAGAATCCCACTCAAGCTGCTCACTTTAACAGAGCTGGGAGTAAACAAAAAGATACTTTCTCCAACTCGCTCTTGATGACCATCCATAGCGTAAGTTCCGCCAGCGATAAAATCGACAGCTCTTTGCGCTTCTTCAGGGTTCATAATATTCAGATTGAGTACCACTGACTTGCGCTCACGCAAAGCAAGAATGACTTGAGGCATTTCTTCAAAAGAGTGAGGCTCAATAACTACTACTTCAGAATTACCGTTGGCTATTCCTGGCATTCCAATCACATTATTTAGTTTCATTTCTTGTTTACGGTTAGTTTTTTGATTGCTGAGAGACGATACTTTAGTTAGTTCTGGTTGATTGTTAGATGTTGCAGAATTGACAAAGGGATGAGTATTCATTTCTTCTTGAGCAGGATCGTACTCAACATAACCCTCATCTTCACCTTCGTATCCATTTTCAATTCCAAAAAATTCTTTTAAGTTATCAAACATATTGCTACAATCCCGATTAATTTTACGACTTTAATTGGCTGGATCAGATATTTCTCTTAAATTACTGTTTAGCTTTAGATCTAATTAAAAACTAAATTTTATAAATAACTTACGATGGTAAGTTAAGCTTTGCTAGTCAAAGTTTTTAACTATTACTCAACTATCAGTTTCATTCTCATAATTTAATGAGAAAGTGGCTGTATTTAAAAGAAATATTTTTCTTGGCGATTCAATTCTACTTCACATAACCCTAAATGGCAGGTTCGGAACAACCTATTTCTTGATTTAATTCTATTTGTCTTAGATTTTCTTTACAATTCTTTACGATTGAGGGAATTTTATTCTAAACAATCATGGTTAATCAAACAAATCTTGGCGATTAACTTTCACTTTGAGCTGTTTTAATTACAGGAAGATGACTCAAAGGGATGGTAAAGGTAACGGTTGAACCTAAACCTTCTCCCATGCTGTAAAAAGAAATAGTTCCACCCATTGCCTCAACAAGTTTTTGAGATATAGCTAAACCTAGACCTGTCCCGCCATAGGATTTGGTTCGTGAGCCATCAACCTGATAAAAGTTTTCAAATAGTTTATTCTGCTTTTCTAGAGATACCCCAATTCCAGTATCAGCAACGCTAATTTTTACCATTCCTGGAAATTCTATACCTTGAGATTCAACTTTTTTGTTGTTGACTTCGGCACTAACAATAATTCCCCCTTCCTTAGTAAATTTAATCCCGTTGCCAATCAGATTTAGCATTACCTGTAGCAAGCGCTGATAGTTGCCATATAAAGTGATAGGGGTAAGAGTAGCAGGGGATTTAATTTGAAAATTAAGACCTTTTTGTTTGGCTTGAGTATGAATCAGGTTATCAACATCTTGAAACAATTCATTGAGTTCAATTTCAGTTAACTCCAATTCCATTTTGCCTGCTTCAATTTTGGCAATATCTAAAATATCGTTGATTAAGTTGAGCAGGTGAATTGATGATTTATAGGCTTCTTCGATAAATTCTCTTTGTTCTTCAGGATCATCCGCCATTCCTTCTAATAGCAATTTAAGAAAGCCGATAATACCATTGAGAGGAGTCCGCAATTCATGGGAAGTATTAGCCAGAAAATCGCTTTTGAGACGGCTCGCTTCTTCAGCCTGGATACTTGCCTGCTCGACTTCTCGATAGAGTTTAGCCAGAGAAACTGCTGCTTCTACCTGTTCCGCAATCTCTCGTAACATTTCCATTTCTGCTGTAGTCCAATGACGATAGCGATCGCACTGTTGTAAACAAATTATAATATTATCTTCGCTATGACAATTAGTCGAGATCGCCAACACAGACTTACGTTGCAGGGAATCTGATTCAATAAAATCTACAGCCAGAGGATAATTGGATGATAGTGCTTCGTGTATATGAGCTTCTGTGTGCCATTCAACTTGATGCTCTGTAGTAGAATCATATTTACCATCACAATATTCCGCCTCTACAGACAACCGAGTAATATTATTGTGACTTGCTAGTATCAAGCAGCGACTTACGGCAAAGGTTGAACCCGTATTATCCACCGTCTGTTGATATATCGTCCCCAAGTCTAAGCTGCGCCGAATCTGCTGTACAACTTGGCTTAATAATTTTTGATAACTATAGATCGCTGCTGGTATTTCATCCTCAGCAAAAGAAAACATTTCTGCTTCTTCTAATAAATGTCCGATCACCATCACAGTTGTTGCTTCCCCCTTTGATGGTAGTATCGGACTAATAATCAACTCGAAGGCATAGGAAGTTGTTCCACATTGAAATAGACAATAACATTGCTCTGGTAAACGACGCTTGACGACTCGTCGAATTTTTTCTATGTAGGCATAAGAATCGACAGGAGTAAAAAGCTGGTATATTTTCTCCTGAGACAAATTCTGCTGGTTTGAAATTTGATGATTATCTAAACCGTATTGGCGAGCTTTTGACCACCAGAAAGAAAGATAATTACCCTCAGTATCCTGAGTAAAAATTAATTCTGCTCCCAAGTGCTGCCATCCAATCTCATTGACTGACATAGTAGTATCACCATTGAAGTTTGAATTAAATCTAGGGAGCATTTCAACCAGGTTAGATTTCGTAGAAATTAGCCAAAAAAATGGACATTACTCCTGAAACTATAACCTATAGATATCTAGGGTAGTTATTTGATCGATACTTCACTTTTAATCATCAGTTTATCTGCTCCTATTTAATCGTTCCATTCTCCCTGAGGTGGCACGGGAGGATTGCGCTGAAAAGTACGAGTTAAATCCGTATCGTCATTTCTCTCTCCCCTAAGCCACTGCTTAATAGCTGTTTCAATTACTCGGCTAGGATCGTTAGTAAGGTGCTGGATCTGCTCTAAAACTTCTGAGTCTAAGTCAATAGACACTTTAACTTTGTCCGTAATTCTAGCTTCACTCCTAGATTCTTGATCGTTTGAGTCAAGAGGTGATTGCTCTGAGGATGGGAGATCGTCGTTCATAGATTGTTATTACTGATTCTAGTTTCATTTTACCTACTAAAGACGACAAGCCTCGCTCAAATTAAACAAACAATAGAAAAATCTGCCGTAGATTGAAAAATAGGTAAAAATGAACATTACAATAGTTTAAGTAAGAGTGTCCATCCTACATCAAAAAATTTATTGATAATCTATCTAAATTTTAGGTGCTAGGAGAAGTGTCCTCAGAATAACTTTTTAAGATTTAATTCAGATAAACTCTTATGACTGACGTTCCCGTCTCTCGCATTCGTAATTTCTCAATCATTGCTCATATCGATCATGGTAAATCTACTTTGGCAGATCGCATGCTGCAAGATACTGGCACCGTTGCCCAGAGGCAGATGAAAGAACAATTCCTCGATAATATGGATTTGGAGCGAGAACGAGGAATCACAATTAAGCTTCAGGCAGCGAGAATGAACTACACTGCCCGAGATGGGAACGAATATGTCTTGAATTTAATTGATACTCCTGGACACGTTGATTTTTCTTATGAAGTATCTCGCTCTTTAGCCGCTTGTGAAGGAGCTTTGCTGGTTGTCGATTCTTCCCAGGGAGTTGAGGCGCAAACTTTGGCTAATGTTTATCTGGCATTAGAAAACGATTTAGAAATTATTCCCGTACTGAACAAGATCGATTTACCAGGAGCAGAACCTGACCGCGTAGGGCAAGAGATTGAGGATGTTGTTGGTTTAGACTGTACGGATATCATTCAGGCTTCGGCTAAAGTTGGCTTGGGTGTTGATGATATTTTAGAAGCGATTGTGCAAAAGGTGCCACCACCTCAAGATACAGTAGATGAGCCTCTGCGGGCATTAATTTTTGATAGTTATTACGATGCTTATCGTGGAGTAGTAGTTTATTTCCGAGTCATGGACGGCAAGGTCAGAAAGGGTGATAATGTGCGCCTGATGGCATCGGGCAAAGAATACGTCATTGACGAGCTGGGAGTACTTGCTCCAACTCAAATTGAAGTAGAAGAGCTACATGCGGGAGAAGTGGGTTACTTTGCCGCAGCAATTAAAGCTGTAGAAGATGCTCGGGTGGGCGATACAATTACTCTAGTTGAGGCAGCAGCACCTGAACCTTTACCTGGCTACACTGAAGCCAAGCCAATGGTTTTTTGTGGTTTGTTTCCCACCGATTCGGATCAATATCCCGATCTTAGAGAAGCTTTGGATAAACTCAAGCTTAACGATGCAGCCTTATCTTATGAGCCTGAGACATCAAGCGCTATGGGATTTGGTTTCCGCTGTGGTTTTCTAGGGCTACTCCACATGGAAATTGTCCAGGAAAGGCTTGAGAGAGAATACAATCTCGAACTAATTACCACAGCACCATCGGTTATTTACCGCGTGACGACAGTAGATGGGGAGGTGATGGAGATTGATAATCCCAGTTTATTACCCGATCCCCAACAGAGGGAAATGATTGAAGAGCCTTATATCAAGGTCGAAATTATTACCCCCGAAAATTATGTCGGTACCTTGATGGA